>CBFHCJ010000008.1:0-35690 GCA_965654005.1 uncultured Streptomyces sp.
TGAACTTCCATACAGACGGCCCGGAACGACGGTTTCACCACCGGTTCCGGGCCGCAAGGCCATACGGCTCGTACAGCCGGGGGCACCGACGAGGCGCCCGGGCCTCCTTCCCCAACGGGGCGCAATCCGACCGAACGTGTTGGTTGCCTCTGCCATGCTTGGCCCACACCACCGGTAGTGAGAGAGCAGGGCTGAGTTGAGCATCCTGGGTAACTTCGTCTGGTCGATCGCTGATCAACTGCGAGGCGTCTACAGGCCGCACCAGTACGGCGGCATCATCCTCCCATTCACGATCCTCCGACGCCTGGACTGCCTGCTCGAGCCCACCCGTGACGATGTCCGCGCCCTGTCCGAGAGATTTGACGGTGGCGCCTTGGACGTCCAGGTCAAGCGCAAGACTGGCCTGACCTTCTACAACACCTCGCAGTACGACTTCGCCCGACTGCTTGAGGACCCCGAGGGCCTGCGCGCCAACCTGATCGACTACATCTCGCACTTCTCCGGCAACATCGACGTCTTCGAGCGCTTCGGCTTTGAGGCCGAGATCAACAGACTCGAAGAGAAGAACCGGCTGTACCTCATCGTCGCGAGGTTCGCAGAGGTCGATCTGCACCCGGACACTGTCCCGAACGCGGCAATGGGTGACCTGTACGAGCACCTGATCTACAAGTTCGCGGAAGCCTCCAACGAGGAGGCCGGCGAGCACTACACACCACGCGACGCCATTCGTCTCATGGTCGACCTGCTGTTCGCGGAGGAAAACGAGGCCCTGCTTGAGCCCGGCACCATCCGTACGATCTACGACCCCACCGCCGGCACGGGCGGCATGCTCTCAGTGGCCGAAGAGCGCCTACTGGAGCGCAACAAGCAGGCACGCCTGCGCCTGTATGGGCAGGAGATCAACGACCTGTCCTACGCCATCTGCAAGTCTGACATGATCGGCAAGGGGCAGGACGTCGGCACCATCCGGCTCGGAGACACCCTGGCCGACGACAAGTTCTTCGACAAGACCTTCGACTTCTGTATGTCCAACCCGCCCTACGGCGTGGACTGGAAGGCGTCGAAGGACGCGGTCGAAAAGGAACATCGCGAGGGTGGTCCCGATGGCCGCTTCTCCCCTGGCTTGCCGCCCATCTCTGACGGCCAGATGCTCTTCCTTACCCACCTGGCACACAAGATGCGCCCTGCGCACGAAGGTGGCGGGCGCGCGGGCATCGTTCTCAACAGCTCCCCGCTGTTCAGCGGCGCTGCGGAATCTGGGTCGTCAGAGATCCGTCGATGGCTCTTGGAAAATGACCTGCTGGACACGATCGTCGCCCTGCCCACTGACATGTTCTTCAACACCGGGATTTCCACGTACATCTGGATCCTGAATAACTCCAAGCAAGCCGAGCGGCGGGGCAAGGTCCAGCTGATCGACGCCTCCAGCATGGGGTCCAAAATGGACAAGAGCCTCGGTTCCAAGCGGAAGGAGATCAACGCGGCCACGCGCGAGCAGGTCGTAAAGCTGTACGACGCCTTTACTGAAACCGATAACTCCAAGATCCTGAAGAACTCCGACTTCGGGTACTGGACTATCACCGTTGAGCGCCCTCTTCGCCACAACTTCTCCGCACACCGTGCCTCTGATCTAGACGATAAGGCGCTGGCCAAGGCTTTCACCAAGGGCACCGACCCGACTCCATTTCTGGATGTGTTGGCTCGAATGGGGGAGCGGATTTACTTGAGCCGGGACGAGTTCATCGCGGCCGTCCGTCAGGAGTTCGATGCCACTGACCTGCGAATGAGTGCAGTGCAGTACCGCAACTTGGCCACCGCCCTCGGGGAGCCCGACGAAGCGGGCGCGATTGTTACGGACGCCAAGGGCAGCCCGGTACCAGACCCCAAGAAGTCCGTTACGGAGAACGTGCCATTCACCTATGGTGATAACTCGCTTGGAGATGCCGGTCGACCCGAGACGCTAATGGCGTATTTCGAGGCAGAGGTAGCGCCCTACCTGCCGGACGCTTGGATCGACCCAAAGAAAACCAAGGTCGGTTATGAAATCCCGTTCACCCGGTATTTCTACACCTACAACCTCCCGCGCCCACTGGCGGGAATCGACCACGACCTAGAGGCGCAAGTCGCCAAGATCATGGACCTGCTGCAGGATGTGCAGGCTCGCCGCACCGCCCTCGTCGAGCGAACTCTCGCAGGGGGGCTGGACGAGTCTGTTGAGATGAAGGACAGCACTCTCTCCTGGACAAGCAAAGTTCCGTCGCACTGGCGAGTGGCGAATATCCGGCGGTTCGCCCAGATGAAGACAGGTCACACCCCGAGCCGAAGCAATCCTGAATACTGGGAGAACTGCACAATCCCTTGGATCACGCTCGCCGATGTCTGGCAGTTGCGCTCCGGCAAACAGTTTTATGTAGAGGAGACCGAGGGACGTATCAGCGAAACCGGCCTGGCGAACTCGTCTGCCGAGCTCTTGCCGACTGGGACTGTAATTCTCTCGCGTACGGCCTCAGTCGGTTTTGCAGGAATCATGGCTAAACCAATGGCCACTAGCCAGGATTACTGGAACTGGATCTGTGGTCCAGAGCTGATGCCCGAGTACCTAGTCTGGGTGTTCCGCGCGATGCGGCAGGAGTTTAACGCGCTGATGATCGGGTCGACCCACAAGACAATCTACCAGCCGGTGGCCGCTGCGATTCGAATCCCAGTCCCTCCCCTCTCGGAGCAGCGGGAAATCGTTGCACACATTGATAAGCACATTGCGCAGATCGACAGCTTGAACACGGAATCCGAGGAGCTGATTCGGCTGTCCCAGGACCGGCGGGTCGCTCTGATCGCTGCTGCAGTGACCGGCCAGATCGATATGCGGGGTGGGACTGCATGATTCGACAGGTAATTCTGACGCCAGGGAACAGCGGTCAAATTCACGGAGAGGCCCCGCTGTCGCAGGTCTGTGTTCAGAGCGTTCTCGACAAATGGCAGGCCAAGGAACTTACCGACCTGTCCGCTGTCAGGGTTGCGCTGGTCATGACGCTTGATGGGAACAACGCCGACTTCGACATGTTGACCAAGGCCATTGTGTACGGCAACGGTGACATTACTTTGGACGACTCAACCGGCTACGCGAGGCTCGCCTGAGATGGCCCAGCACAACGAGGTCGAGTTCGAGAAGGAGCTGTGCGAGTACCTGGCCGTGCACGGCTGGCTCTACTCGGAGAATGACGTCGGCTACGACCGGGAGCGCGCCCTGTTCCCGGCGGACTTCTTTGACTGGCTGCAGGAAACGCAGCCCGCCGAGCTGGCCAAAGTCGTCAAGCCGGATGCCTCGGACGAGGCCAAGCAGCGTGAGCAACTGCTGGACCGGCTGGTGAAGTTAATGGCCATCGATATGGAGAGCGGTGGCGGCACGCTCAACGTGCTGCGCCATGGCTTCAAGCACCTTTCGGCCAAGCTCCACATGTGCCAGTTCAAGCCCGAGTCCACCCTGAATGCCAAGACGGTGGCGGATTACGAAAAGGTCCGCCTGCGCGTGATGCGACAGGTCTATTTCTCCACGGCTGACCAGCGCAACGTGGACCTTGTGTTCTTCATCAACGGCTTGCCTGTTGCCACGGCCGAGCTCAAGACTGACTTCACCCAGACGGTCGAGGACGCCAAGCGGCAGTACAGGACCAGCCGGCAGCCGAAGGACCCGGGCACCAAGCACGTCCAGCCGCTGTTCACTTCAGGGCGTGGCGCGCTTGTGCACTTCGCGGTGTCCAATGACGAGGTCTGGATGACCACGAAGCTCGTCGGTGACAAAACGTTCTTCCTACCGTTCAACCGAGGTACCGAGGACGGTGGGGCCGGCAACCCACTCAACCCGCACGGGTCGCCGTCGTCCTACCTGTGGGAGCGGGTGCTGCAGCGGGACGCGTGGCTGAACATCTTCGGCCGGTTCATGTACATCAAGCACGACCGGCACACCGATCCGATCTCCGGCAAGACGACACGGTCGGCGACTCTGCGTTTCCCGCGCTTCCACCAGTGGGAGGCCGTCACCCAGGTCACCGACGCGGTCATCGCGGAGGGTGCCGGCCACCGGTACCTGGTCCAGCACTCGGCGGGCTCGGGCAAGACCGACTCGATCTCGTGGTTGGCCCACCGCCTGGCCCGCCTTCAGGTGGACAACACCAAGGTCTTCGACTCGGTCATCGTGGTCACCGACCGCACCGTGTTGGACGGGCAGTTGCAGGACGCGATCAAGCAGATCGACAACGACCAGGGCATCGTGATGGCCATCGACCGAAGAGAGGCTGCCCGCGCGGGCTCCTCCAAGTCGGGGATGCTGGCCAAGGCTCTTGCCGACGGCAAGCTGATCATCGTCGTCACGATCCAGACCTTCCCGTTCGCCATGGCCGAGATCCGGCAGTCCAAGGGCCTGAAGGGCAAGAAGTTCGCCGTCATCGCCGACGAGGCGCACTCCTCCCAGTCCGGTCAGGTCGCCGCCAAGCTCAAGGCCATATTGACCGCCGAAGAGTTGAAGGAGATCGAGGAAGGCGGCGAGATCGACGTCGAGTCGATCCTGGCGGCCGAAGCCTCCGAGCGGGCGACCAGCGAGAACATCTCCTACTTCGCGTTCACCGCCACGCCCAAGAACAAGACGTTGGAGTTGTTCGGCCGAGTACCTGATGGCAAGGACGTGCCTCCACAGGCGTTCCACGTGTACTCGATGAGGCAGGCCATCGAGGAGGGCTTCATCCTGGACGTCCTCCAGGGATACCACTCTTTCAAGCTGGCTTTCCAGGTCGGCCAGAACGCTGCCGCTGGCGGCGCGGAGGTCGACCAGAGCGAGGCGACCAAGCAGGTCATGCGGTGGGTGAAACTCCACCCGCAGACCATCGCGCAGAAGGCCGCGATTGTCGTCGAGCACTTCCGCTCCAACGTCGCACATCTGCTGGACGGACACGCCAAGGCAATGGTCGTAGCCGACTCCCGCAAAGGCGCCGTGCGCTTCAAACTGGAAATCGACAAGTACATAGGAAAGAAGGGCCTGGGCTACGGCACCCTGGTGGCGTTCTCCGGAAAGGTCGAGGACACCGAGTCGGGGCCGGAGGACTTCACCGAAGCCTCGATGAACCCGGGGATACACGACTTGCGGACCGCGTTCAAGGGCGACGAGTACAAGGTCATGATCGTCGCCAACAAGTTCCAGACCGGCTTCGACCAGCCGCTGCTGTGCGCCATGTACGTCGACAGGCTGCTGTCGGGCGTGACGGCGGTACAGACACTCTCGCGCCTCAACCGCACCTACATCACCCCGTCGGGCGTTCAGAAGACCTCGGCGATGACGCAGGTCGTGGACTTCGTGAACGACCCGGGCAAGATCCAGCAGGCGTTCGAGCCGTACTACACCGACGCGCATCTGGAGCAGTGCACCGACCCGAACCTGGTGCACGACCTCTCCGCCAAGCTTGACACCTTCGGGATATACACGCCGGCCGAGATCGACCAGTGCGCCGAGGCGTTCGTGAAGAACAAGGGCAACAACGCCCTGACGGCCGCGGTGAACCCCGGAAAACAGCGGTTCCAGAAGCGGTACACCACCGCCCTTGCCGCGAACGGCGGCCAGGGAGACAAGGCCGTGCTGGAAGAGCTCGACATGTTCCGCAAGGACGTCGGCACGTTCGTGCGCCTGTACGACTTCATGAGCCAGATCGTCGACTACGGCGATGCGGACCTGGAGAAACACAGCATCTACTTGCGGCTGCTAGCCCGCAGGATCCAGCCCGACAACTTCACCGCCCCGATTGACTTGTCCGACGTCGTGTTGCAGAACGTCAAGCACATAGACAAAGGCAAGACCGACATCGTCCTGGGCGGAGAGGACATCGCGCTCAAGGGCATGACGGCCGCGGGATCGGCAGGCAAGAAGGACCCGAAGCTGGTCGCGTTCCAAACTGTCCTGGAACGGCTCAACGATCTCTTCGGCAACGAGGATTTCACCTCCTCCCAGAAGGTTTCCTTCCTCGAGGCCCTGCTGGGCTCCCTCCTGGACGACGCGGAGCTGGTCCAGCAGGCCAAGGTCAATAGCCCGACGCAGTTCGCCGAGTCGCCAGACTTCGACGACGCCGTCACGGGTGCGGTCGCGGACAACCAGGGCGCACACAACAAGATGAGCGATTACTTCTTCACCAGTACGCCTGGTCGAACGCAGCTCGTCGCTGAAATCGCCAAGTGGTTCTACGCCGTTGTTGTCGATCAAGCGGCTGAGGCCAGTGAGGCCACAGACTCGACCCAGCGGTGACGCGGTGCCGGTCTCGTAGTCCCAGAACGGGCAGTGCTCCGCCGGCCACCGCCAGAGCTTGGCGACGACGCGGCTGGCCCACCCAGCGATCGCCCGAGCCGCGGTGCAGGGAATGTGCCCTGTGGCTGGGCTTGGTGTGGGAGGTGGCGAAGCCTCCCACACCAAGCCCAGCGGGGCGCGACGAACGTGCTACCACTCGTCGATATCGGCGTACTTCCCCGGGTTCTTCGCACGGTCCACAGCCTGGGCGCATGCCTCCGGGAAGGCGTGCTCCACAGCCGCCTTGTCGGCGCCCCGCACCTGGGCCTCGACCTCCTGGCCAGGCCGACGGGTGGTGTGCCAGCGCACCGGTAGGTCCGTGTAGAGGTCGGTTTCGAACTCCCAAGCTGGCGTGGACCATTTCTCGTCGCGGCCGATGTAGAGCCGTTCGCCGCCAGGCAAGAACAAGGCGTGAGCGTGGTGGACGAGCCGGCGGTCGGGCATCCGGTCGCGGATGGCCCGCATGCAGCTGGGGTCCTCCTGCTCCCACTTCCGCCGGTCCCATTCCTCGACCTCCGCAGAGTGGTCGGGATGATCGGTGCCCCACTGTGAGGCCACGGTCTCGGCGTGCTCGCGGTGCAGGAACGGGATACGACGGTTGCCGAGGTGGGCGACGTACACCGCCGACTCCGCTGTCGCAGCACTCTGGCTCGGGCCCGGCACGGAGCCTCCGGGTGTCGGTTGGGTTGGGCGGAGGCCCGTGCCCCACAGCAGGTCGCCCACCTTCGCCGCCGTCTGCTGGAGCACCTGGCCGGTGAGGTGCTGGTAGCGGCGGCGCATCCGGGCGGACTTGCCGGGCTCCCAGCCCATGATGCGGTCGACGACCGCTTCGGGGACGCCGAGGATGAGCAGAACAGTCGCTGCGGTGTGACGGGCGTCGTGGAGGCGGCCGTCACGGACCTTCGCCGCCTTGAGCAGGTCCTTCCACCGGTGGAAGTCGGTGTTGGGGTTGAGCGGTTCGCCGGTCGGAGAGGTGAACACGTACCCCTTCTCAACCCACAGGTCCCGGGCGAGGACTCGCTCGCGCTCCTGCTCCTCCTTGTGCCGCTTCAGGAGCTTGAGCAGCTCCTCGGGCATGCCGATCGGACGCTTACCAGCACGCGTCTTGGTGTCCTTCGTCTCGCGCCGCACGTTGATCTTCTGCGGGCAGTAGCCGGGCTTGCGGCCGCACTTGTCGCCGCAACCGTGCTGGTAGCGCGGTCGCAGGCGCCCCCGGCGTACGAGGATGACCCCCACCTCGAAGTCGACGTCCTCCCACTTCAGACCGAGGACCTCGCCTTGGCGCAGGCCGAGTGCGAGGGCAATGACCCAGCGAGCGGTGTTGCGCACCTCGGCGGCCTCGGCGAGGAGGCGCTGGACCTCGTCCAGCGAATACGGCTCGACCTCTTCCTCTTCGACCTTGGGAGCCTTGGCGACCGAGGCCGGATTGATGGTGAGGTGCCGGCGACGTACGGCCTCGTTGAGCGCGGTCTTGACCGTTCGGTGCGCCTGGTGGGCGGTGCCGGTGGAGCTGCCGTTCGCCTGCATCTTCCGATAGAGACGCTCCAGATGCTCGGGTTCCAGCTTCTCCAGACGGTGGGCGCCCAGGCCGGGTATGAGGTGGTGGTAGACCGCCACGCGATAGCCGTCGATGGTGTTCTCACCGACGTTGGGCGCGGCGATGTTCTCCACCCAGTGGGTCAGCCAGGTCTCGACCGTCCAGGTCTGTCCGGCCTTGCGGACGCCGGTGGAGTCGCGCTGTTTCTCCAGCTCGCGGACGGCCTTGGTGACCTCGGCGCGGGTCTTGCGCCCGACGTGGCGACGGTCGGGGGTGCCGTCGTCCTTGACGCCGACGGTGACGCGGCCGTGCCAACGTCCGTCCTTGCCGAAGTAAATGGTCGAGGCGCCGTTGGGCTGGCGGGAGGTCTGGGGCTTGGTGGTCTTTGCCATGGCCGCCCCGCTCAGGCCGCAGTGTCGAAGTCCGTGACCTGGTGGCGACGGGCTAGAAACTCGCCGACCGCCTCAGCGGGTATGCGACGCAGACTGCCGATCTTGACGGAGCGGATTGCCCCGGACGAGACGTACTCGTACATCTTCGTGCGGCCGATACCGAGGCGGCGGGCGGCTTCGGCGACGGTGAGGCCGACGAGGGTGGTGTCGCCTTGGTCGCTGCCGCGTGCGGTTATGAGCGCGCGGAGGGAGTCCTCGGGGACGTCCAGGAGCTGGGCGATCTGGGCAAGGGGCAGGGAGTGCTGGGGCAAGGGTGTGCTCCTCCTCCGGCGCACACGGTCACGGGGCGGCAACCCTCGGAGACCAGGCCGGTGGTGATGATCAGGGATGGGCGGTGCTGTCGGGGCGTGGAGGCAGGCATCTCGGCGTTCGCAGCGCTGAAGGGTGCTCGCACGAAAATCAGGCGTCGCGGGCCTGCCTGCGCACACCGGGTCTCAAGGCACGTGCTGTTTCAGGGGTGTTGGCGCATCCACGCGTCTTCTTCGCGTCGCGTCAGCTGTTCGAGCTCGGTCTTCTGCTCCTCGCCGTAGCTTGCGAAGTGGGCCAGTTCGAATTCGATGTGCTCGATCTCTCGCTCCAGGATCTGCACGTCACGCTGCTTGCGGGTGAGCGCGGCCTTCTTAGCTATGCGGTCGCGGATGAGCCCGCGGACAACTGGGTCGGCATGCTTCATAGGCGGCGCGGTCAGCTCGTCCATGGTGAGGTCGAACACCTGGCAGAAGCCGAGCGCCTCGTCAAGGTTGACCCGGCGTCGCGGCTTGCCGCTCTCGATGCGCCAGATCGCGGCCTGGTTGACCGGGTGGCCGGCCTCGGCCATCTTCTCGGCCAAAGCGACCGTGCTCCAGCCGCGCGCCTCACGCTCCTGCTTGATGCGATCGGCAACGTAGTCCTCGGGCGCAGGTCGATCCGGGCCCGCTGCGCGTGCCGTGCCGTCTTTGCCGCTCATCTCCACCTCCTCCCTTCAGGGCCTTCAGGGTGACCCCAGGGGCCACTGCGGCCAGGGTCAAAAGTGAACACCATTGCGGAGCCGAATGCAACTCATTGCATCTTCGAAACTTTGGGGTATGGTTTCCGTCCACCCCCGGCGCACGCCGGAGAACGCATGCGGACATGGAAAAGCCCCCGGCGCTGCGAAGCACCGGGGGCCAAGCATGAACCCTCGATAACCGCCCATCCCTGAACGATCGAACCGGTCCGGCCGGGGTTGCCGCCCCAATGGCCTGCCGGGTGAGGAACTCTATGCCCCAGGGTACGACCCTGCCGCCCGAGATGTCATCCCACTACGGAGACGGGCCCACGCCGCCCGACGTGGCAGAGCCGCCGTACAACATGGACGCCGAGCGCGCTGTCCTCGGCGCCTCCATGCACAACGGCGACACGATCGACGCGGTCCGGCACGTCCTGGGCGACGACGCCTTCTACCGGCCCGCACACGAGACGATCTGGCGCACTCTGCTCGCCCTGCGCCGAGAGGACAGGCCGACCGACCCGATCGTCCTGGGCGAAACGCTCCGGGAACAGGGTGACCTCCGCCGCGTTGGCGATCTCGTCTACCTGCACCAACTCGCCAACCTTCACTACAGCGTCGGAAGCGCCGAGTACCACGCCGAAATCATCCGGAAGAAGGCCGACCTCCGCCGCCTGCGGGCCTCCGCCGTACGTACGCTCCAGCGCACCGAGGAACCGAGCGCGGACCCCGAGGCGATACGTACCGAGGTCGAAGCCGAGCTGCGCGTCGAGCGCGAGCGGGCGTTGGCCTCCGGCCAGGGCCGCCTGTCTCGCTTCGCCACCGACGGCTGGACCTTCACCCAGGAGACCGGCGCCGACACCGAGCCCCTGTGGGGAACCCGCGACAAGACGGTCTGGGCCTCTGGCGAGAGCCTGATGATCGTCGGCGCTCCAGGGGTCGGCAAGACCACCCTGGCCCACCAAGTGGTCTTCGCTCGCCTGGGCCTGTCGCAGACGGTCCTGGAGATGCCGGTCGCCCCCAGTCGGCGAGTGCTCTACCTGGCCATGGACCGCCCCAAGCAGATCGCCAAGGCCATGAAACGCCGTGTCTTCCCCAGTGACGAACCGATCCTGCGCGACCGGCTCGTGGTCTGGGAGGGACCGCTGCCCGCCACCCTCGACAAGGAGCCCGACCTCCTCGCCGACCTCGCCGCCGCCCACCAGGCCGACACGATCGTGATCGACAGCCTCAAGGACGCCGTCAGCACCATGGTCGACGACAGCCTCGCCGTTGCCTTCCACAACGCCCGCAATCGCGCCCTGCGAGGCGGCGTGGAGATCCTGGAGCTGCACCACCAGCGCAAGGCCACCGCCGACGCCCCACGCGGCCAGCGCCCCAGCCTGGACCAGGTCTACGGCTCCACCTGGTACGTCTCCGGCGCAGGCAGCGTCCTGTTCGTCACCGGCAAGGCCGGCGACCCCGCGGTCACCCTGCACCACCTCAAGACCCCCACCGGTGAGATCGGCCCGCTGGACGTCACCCACGACCACAAGCGCGGCACCACCACGCTCGACCCGACAAAGGACCCCG
The DNA here is from genome assembly GCA_965654005.1 of uncultured Streptomyces sp. Classification (GTDB taxonomy): domain Bacteria; phylum Actinomycetota; class Actinomycetes; order Streptomycetales; family Streptomycetaceae; genus Streptomyces. Next base: position 10,851 of record CBFHCJ010000008.1, read on the forward strand.
CGGTCCTTCTGCGCTACGCCCCGAACGGGATGACCACGCGCGAGCTGGCGACCGTCCTGCTCGGCGGAGGCGAACCGGAACGCGCCGACCTGGAAAAGGCACGGCGCCGCCTGGAGAACCTCGTGGCCACCGGTCTGGCGATCAAGGCCGACGGCATCGCCGGAGGAGCCGGAGGCGGCCAACAGGCGCGTTACTACGCCTCCGCCCGCCACCTCACCGCCGTCGGCTGACCTCCCCCCGACGATCCTCGCGAAGCGATCACGGAACCGTACACGCGGCCCTCACGCGTGCACACCACCGTGAACCGTCCACAGCGCACACGCTCACCGCGAAACCGCAGGTCAAGCGATCACGCGAGCGTCCACGCCGTACACGGCCCCAGTCGTACACGCGCGGGGCCCCCTTTAGAAGGGGGCCCGCGTGAACGCCCCCTCCGTGAACGCCCCCTATCTGCCTCGCCACCCCCTGGAGACCACCTGCATGTCGCTCCCCCTGCCCACCATGGCCGCCTTGGCTGTCGCACTCCTCGGACTGACGGCCGCATGGCTGGCTTGGCGCAGCCGGCACCGCTCGGACGGCGCGCGGCGCCCGTCCACGTTGGCGGTACGGGTTTCCGCTGTCTCGGCAGCCGCGTGCACCGCGTACAGCGCGGACACCAGTTGGCGGTTCGCCGCCGACTACCTGGACATAGTCAGCACCGTCGAGCGCGCCTTCATGTTCGCCACCGCTGAACTGGCCTTGTTCGCTATGGCCTTGATGGCACGACAGAATCTGAAGAGCCCCAGGCAGGCGCCGGGGCCGCCGGGCGTCCTGGTATGGGTGATCACCGGCGGCCAGATCATCCCCGCCTATGCCGAGTCCGGTCCCGTCGGCGGCACGGTCCGCGCCCTGATCGGCCCGGTCATGGCCGCAGTCCTCTGGCACCTGGCCATGGGAATCGAGCTACGCCACCACACCCCCGAGGCCGCCTCACGCAGCCTGCTCGCGATCCTCGGGCGGCAGGCACGTGAGCGGCTCCTGGCGCGCCTGGGCATCCACGACCAGGACGCCGATGCCGCACGACTCATCCGCGAGCGCGCTCTGAGCCGGGCCGTCACGTTGGTCCTCCGCATCGAAGCGATGCCCGAGACGAAGCGCAACAAGCGGCGTGGCCGGCGTGCGACTCGGCGCCTGCACGAAGCGCTGGAGAGGGCCGACGTCGACGGTGATCTTCGCCAGGACGAACTGCTGCTGCGGAAGCTCGGGACCCGACAGCAGGCCACCCGGTTGGCCTCGCTCCCGCTGCCCGAACGGTGGGAAACACCCGGAGACCGAGCCAGTCGGCCCCGCACTAACGCGGCGAAGCGGGCAAGGCCCGAGTGCCCCAAGGCCGTACCGCATCCGGGCGACGAAGGCGTACACCGGTCGGACCGCCCGGAATCCATCGTCCGCCCTGAATCCGCTACTGATGCGGGCGCGGAGGTGAGTACGGGCAGAGACGCGGGTGCCGAGCCCGGCGGGAAGCCGGAGCCGAAGCGCCCGGGTCGCAAGCCCGACCTGCCGCGGGATGCCCTCATCGCCTACGCGGAGCGCATCTACCACGAGACGGGTCGCCTCTCGCGTGACTCCCTCAAGGCAGCCGTCCGTGCCGACGGCCACCAGGTCGGCACCGACCTTGCACAGAGCATCGTCAACACGGTCAAGGCCGAGCAACAGGACTCGGCCCGTACCGGCCACCCCCACTGAACTCTCCCCCGCACTTCTAACCACCCACCGCTGAAAGGCCCTTCCGCCATGCCTCGCTCGACCACGCCCTCCTGGGACTGCCACGACTGGTCCTGCCCCATCTGCACCGCGCCTGAACGCGACGAGATGACCCTGCTGCGCTGCGCCATCCTCACTCTGCTGGAACACGGACGATGGATGGCCCAAGACGAGATCTCCCTTCCCGACATCCTCTCTGCCGGCGGCCACTACCTGAGCCGACTCAGGGTCGGCCCCCTGGGTCAGATCGATGACGACACCCCAGTGCCCGCCATCAAGCAGTGGGCTTGGCTCGAGGCCGAACTGCGCCTGGTTGTCGCCCGTGCCGCCGGACTGGATGCCGTCAGCACCCTCGACCCGCGCATCGACGGAGTCCTGGCCTCAGCGGCTCGCCTCGACGAGCGGGGCCAGGTGGACCTGCTCGATCTCGCCGCTGACCAGTTCACCGGACTCTGCACGCAATCGCGCACCCCCTGAACCCACCGGCACCCCACCCCGCGCCAGAAGGAGATCCCGTTGCGCGACCAGCACTCCGAGCTGCCCAACAACCACGAGGAGATGGCCACGACCACCTCCGTCACGGCGGGAGCAAGCAATGGCGATGGACCGTCCATAGGCCGGTCCAACGCGGACACCACCGCCCCGGGGGTGGCGGAGGAGCAGCGACCGCACCAGGGCGTGGCGGAGCAGGAGCGGGGGGGGGCCGGCGAGCCGCCCGCGCCGGCCTCCGTTGGGGCCACGCAGCGTGCGCCGTACCGCCGCGCGAACCTCGATGCGCAGCGCTCCGAGCACGTCACCGCGCGCTTCGCGCCCCACGAGAAGCACGACATCCAGTCGTCGGCGAAAGCCGAGCACGTGACCATGGCCCGCTACATCGCCGACGCCACCATGGCCCGCGTCCGCGGTGAGATCACCGTCGCCGCCGAGCGCACGGTCTACGACGATGCGATCGACGAGCTCGCCGCGATGCGGGCGCAGATCGCCCGGATCGGTAACAACGTCAACCAGATCGCCCGCCGCCTCAACGCGGACGGCGATCCACACCATGTGGACGCCGCGATCCTCCACCGGGCGGACCGCCTGCTCGCCACCGCTCACGACACGGTCCGGGCGATCGACGACGCCGCCATCCGGGCAGCCGGGCAGAAGTGGGCGGTCTGAGGTGATCGCGAACATCGTCAAGCCGGGCAACAACACCTACGGCGTGCTGGCCTACCTCTTCGACAAAGGCCGCGCCAACGAACACACCGACCAGCACGTCGTCGCCTCCTGGGACGACTTCATCCCCGACCCCGGCCCCTGGGACAGCACTGGCCACAAGCAACGGCTCGGCCAGCTCAGCCAGGCCCTGGATCTGCGGGTCAAGCAAGCCAGCGGCAAGGCACCTGAGGGGCACGTGTGGCACTGCTCGGTGCGCGCCGCGCCCGAGGACCGCATCCTCACCGACGCCGAGTGGGCCACCATCGCCCGGCGCGTGCTGCACGCGACCGGCATCGCGCCCGACGGCGATCCGGAGCATGCGCTACCAGCCCGCGGACCACACCGGGCTGGCCATGCTCCTGGACGCCGCCATCCTCGTCGTCCTCGCAGTCCAGCGCCGCAGCGCACTGCACCACCACGACCGGCAGGTGGCCGCCGCCCGCCAGACGCTCACCCACCTGCAAGCCGCCTACGACCAGATAGCCCCCACCAGCCTCGCCGCACTCGCCAGGCACCATCCCTCCGACAACACGGTGCACCGATACGCCCGCACCCTGCACGAGGTCCTGCCCCACCACGCCGAACAGATCCTCACCGAAACCGCCTGGCCCGCCCTTACCGCCACCCTCGCCGCCGCCGAAGCGGCTGGCCACAACCCGGTCACTGTCCTCCAACGGGCAGCCCAGAAACGCCCCTTGGACGACGCCAAGTCAGCATCCGAAGTCCTCGTCTGGCGCATCCAACGTCTCGGCGACCGGCATGTGTCCAGCTCCCAGACGCGGGCCACGCCAGACCGCACTCCCCGTGTCCCGTCCATCGCGGGGACCACCGCCGCGACACCCTCCACCTCCACACCACAGCCACCGCGCGTGCACCGGTCACGATGAGCACGGCCCCCATCCACAGCGGCCGATCCCGCTTCGCAGCCCCCGTCGGGCTCCGCCCAACGCCCCTACCGAAGCAGTCGCCGTGTGCTCCGGGCCCGGATGTCAGTCGGCCAACTACGTAATCGGGCACGCAGATCGTCGCAATGGGGTCAACTCAGGCCGCTAATCTGGATGTTGCCGCCTGGGGCGAGCCAGCCTCTACGGTCCTTCACGCATCGGAGGTGGTGGATGGCGACCAGCGTCCCTCCCCAGCAAGGCCCGGCAGATGATCGCGTGCCGTCGTGGGGGCGCAGACTGACGGTGCTGTGTCCGGCCTGTGGTCTTCCAACGCACCGTCACCGGACCTTGCACTACGACGGGGTCAATATCTACCGGCCACAGGCAGGGGCGGCCCCTGTTTCCGCAGTCGAGGGCAGTGAACCCGAGATGGAGGTGGCGTGGATCGCCCTGATGCCGGGTGATTACCCGGCACGGCGCTTCGCCGACGTCGAGGTCTACCATCTCGCCGGCGGGATCGCCTGGCCCGGGCCTCACCACCGTGACTACGGCACCGCGCAGGTGGCTCACGATGCATGCTGTCCGGGCCTGCACAGCAGCCCGCCCACCAGCAGCCCCGGCGCGGGCGAGCTGTGGCGGGCGATGCGACTCCGGCTGGCCCGAGGACCACAAAGAAGCAGCTGACCAAGGACTGGCCCTCGCACAGCCGCGCGACGAATCCCCGGTCGGTGCCGGACATGAAAGAGAAGCCCATCCATGAACCATGCCCAACTCGTAGCGCTGGGACGTGCCCTGCGCGTCGCCGGTGAACACGAAGAGCGGCTCATCAGCGGCGAGGCCGTCCTCAATATGGAAGAGATCCGCCGGGACCTCGAACGCGCGGTGGCCCTGCTGGACGAGACGATCAGCAAGCCCAAGCCGATCACCCGATGCTCCGAGCATCCGAACGGACCGGTCGACCCGGACGCCCCCGACCTGTGTCTGCTCTGCGAGACCCGCCGCCGGGCAGGCCGACACACATCGGCTGGGCCGCGAACCGCGGACCCCGACGACGATGGCCCCGCAGCGCGGGTGCAGTCTCAGCACCGGCTGCGCTCCGAACAGCCCGAGCCGCAGAAGCGGTGGATCCCTGAGATGTGGAACGGCCAAGCCTGGCAGGTCTGCGGAACACCTCGGCGCAGCGAAGCAGACGCACAGCAGTACCTGGCGCAGCTATGGGAAGGGCCGAATCCGGCCCCCGCCTACCGGCTGGTGTACGCGTTCACAGACCACAACGTCGTACGTATCTGGGGTACCCCTGCCCTCCGTCAACAGGCTGACCTGTGACTCGCGAAAGGCCGGCGGGCGGTGAGCGGCACCCAGATTTGGCCCTGCTCATGCTGCGACGAGCCCAAGAGGACGCCCGTCGGCACCGCTTCACCGAGCGATCCGCTTCCCGCGCCATCCGTAGGGAACCGCGCGGGCGGACGCCGCCCGTGCAGATCGGAAGAGCGCTGCTGGACATGTTCTCCGAGCACGGGCTCTGGAGCGAGGCCGAAGGAACGCTGCTCAACTGCTGGACGTCCGTAGCCGGCCCGATAGCCAGGCACGTGGACCTGGCGGGATTCGACCGCGAATCTGGAACCCTCACCCTGTGTGGGTCCTCCACCGCCTGGATCACCCAGCTCAAGCTCCTCGCGGACGTACTCATCCAACGGATAAACGACGAACTCGGCTCCCAGACCGTGCGCAGGCTCCGACTGGTGAAGAAAGACGTGGCCGGCTCTCTACCACCCATCGCCCTACTGGACGGCCCTCAGGCACAGCGATGGCAGCCAGTACCAGCGTTTCCTGACCCGGCCATCCAGGCCGCAGTTCACCGCCAAAACCAGTGCCTTCCGCGAGAACCCGCTCGCCTGACGTGAACCATCAAGTTCCGCGCCCAGCACGGCAACTGGAAGTGAGCGGCTTCATCCCCACGGTGGCCATAGAGACGATCACCCCCTCCCGTCGAGGCATCGCAGATACTCTCCCCCGGGTGACCACTTGCCTGGTCACCCGGGGGAGAAGCTACAAGGAGGGGGATTTCGGAATGACCGTCGAGGACACCGATACCGCGCTGCACCACCCGCACGATCTGCTCGCCGAGAAAGGCGTCCTGAAGGCGATGCTGCGGTCAAAGGACGCGATCGCTGACATCGTCGAAGTCCTCAGCAGCGACGACTTCTATCGGCCTGGCCACGCCCTGCTCTATAACACGATCCTCGACCTGTACGGGCGCAACCACCCAACCGAGCCCGCTGCGGTGATCGCCCGTCTTAGCGAGCATGAACAGTTGGACGAAGCAGGGGGCGCTGCCTACATCACCGCGCTGATTGACGGCCCTTCGCCTTCTCGGAAGTGGATTGCCGACGCCGAACGCGTAGAAAACGCGGCCCTGTTGCGCCGCACCAAGGCCGCCGCTGTCCACATCGAAGACCTGGTCACCGATGCGCAGCCGGACTCCGCAGACCGGATCGCGGACGCTGCGCAGGCAGAGATCTTCGCAGCGACCACACGACGTCCCCTGCTGCCACCAGCAAGTCCACTGAGTGACGTCATCGAAGGCACTCTCGACTGGATCGAGGCCACCGGCAGCCGCGACGCCCCGCTGCCAGGAGTCCCCACGGGCTTCACCGACCTGGACGCTCTGACTGGCGGACTCCACCCCGGCCAGCTCATCGTCGTCGCGGCCCGACCGGCCATGGGCAAGTCCACGCTCGCGCTGGACTTCCTACGCACGGCCAGCATCCAGCACAACCTACCAACGGCCCTGTTCACGCTCGAAGCCGACCGCAAGGAAGTCGGCATGCGGATCCTGTCAGCCGAAGCCCGAGTCGCCCTGCACCACATCCGCTCCGGCACGTGCACCGATGAGGACTGGACCCGGATGGCCCGCCGGATGCCGGAAGTCAGCGCCGCACCCATCTACATCCAGGATGGCGCCTACGCCAACCTGCACGATCTTCGAGCCCACTGCCGATACCTGCACGGCCGTATGGGCGTCCAGCTCATCGTGGTCGACGCCATCCACATGCTCACCTTCGGTACGAGGCAGCTCGGCTCGCGCTACGAGGAAATCTCCGAGATCGCCCGGTGCCTGAAGCTGCTCGCCAAGGAGCTGCGGCTGCCGATTGTCGCCATCTCCACTCTCAACCGGGGACCGGAGCAGCGCACGGACAAGAAGCCCATGATCAACGACCTGCGAGACTCCGGAGCGCTTGAAGACAACGCCGACGTGGTCATCCTGCTCCACCGCGAGGACGCCTACGAGAAGGAGTCGCCCCGCGCCGGCGAGGCCGATCTGATCGTTGCGAAGCACCGGCACGGTCCCACGGCCACACTCACGGTCGCCTTTCAAGGCCACTACTCCCGCTTCGTCGACATGGCGCAGACATAGCCTGGGGCCCCGCTGCTCACGTCAACCAGGAAAACCCACTACATCCACCTGGCGCCGTACTCGACGCCTTGACGGGCCGCTGCCCACGGCCCAGGTGCTGACGGCTCAGGCCGCCGGTCACGGCCGTCAACGGCGATCAGTACGACCGTGCGACGAATCATCCCAAGCAGCCGGACATGTCAGTGGCCTCTCCTACGGTCCCGCGCCATGGCTAACGGAATCTGGCACACCGAATACGACCTCCCCATCAACCTCACCCGCTCCGACCTCGGGCTGCACAAGTACCGTCACCGATTGCCGAAGGAGCTCACACCGGAAAAGGTCCTGGACGACATCACCCGTCCTCTCCAGGAGCGAGAATGCGAACGACTGCAATGCCTCGACCACCACGAGCACGGGGTATGCAAGGCCGAGCAGGAGGGACAGTCACCGTGGATGACCGTCCGGCGGTGCCGACGGGGAGATGAACTCGTCCTGGTTGCTGCCCATCTACCGGTTCGTAGTACGCCCACAAAGCCGGAGAGCATGCGGCATGAGGCCCTCAAGGAACGCATCGTCCGAGCTGCCGAGCGCCACAACCTGCCGGCCGACGCGGAGACGACGGCGCAGGGCAGCAATCGGAAGATCCGTAACGACGTCCGCGTGTCCGGTCCAGCTCGCATCGTCGGTTGGGAGGCCCAGTACTCGCCGATCACCGCGCCCACGGTCCGTAGGCGCTCACAGACGGCAGTCGAGGCAGGCATCACGCCGCTGTGGGTCACCGACAGCGACCGGGCCGCGCTGATCAACAGGGCTCCCTGGGCGATGGTGGATGACCTGCCATGGCAGGAGATCGCGTCGCGGTCACGGCTGCTGGTCCGCGGTGGCGTCCGTCACCTGCAGGAGTGGAAGTGCACGGCCGGCGCTGAACGCCAGTGCCCGGAGGAGACAGCAAGCATGTACGGCTGCGGCGCATTCCACACCATCTGGGAACTCCCCGCCCTGTGCCTGCCGATGAAGCGCCACACCGAGGTGGACGAACTCGTGGTGGCCAGCGCCGACGGCTCGTTCGTTCCGCTCCAAGTCCCTCTACCCTCAGACCCTCGGCAGGCATCCCGTATGTGGGTCCCCGCCCAGGACCGCGAGCGCTGGCTCAGCATCGTCGGCTACGAGCCAGCCTCCGTCTGCGAAGAAGCGCCCTCCGACGAGGAACTCACCTTCCACGAGGAGGAGCTGGAGACACGGTGCCGTTTCGGTGAGGAGAGCACGGTACGCAATGATCGCCGCCCCGTTCGCGGCAAGGCCGACGACCGCGGCCTGAGAACCTACGCCCAGCTGCCACCGCGCATCCCCAGCCAGACATCAGGACGGCCCATCAGTAGTACGGAACGCCAGGAGGCAGCCGAACAGTACGGGTGCCCCGTGTGGGAGATCGGCTCCTGCCCCGGCTGTGGCCAACCGATGCGCCGCCACGGGACCGGAGCTCCCCATGCCTGTTCCGCCTGCCGATCCCGCCTCATTGCCCGGTAGGAACTCACCCCCTGGCGGCCTTGGCAACCCCCATGCGCACGTGGGCATCAACAAGACCCGGGCTACCAGAGACCACGACGACCACCGTCCCCATGCGGACAGCCGTCTGCTTGACGATGCTGCTGCGCCCGCCAGAGGAGAAGGTCAGCAACTGGCTCCACTGCTCGTCGCCCAACCGGGCGGCGAGCGCCTTCTGAGCCGTGACGGTGACGGAGGTGCTGCCGACGAGAACCTGATATGTGGCGCAGGAGGTCATAGCGTCGAAGATCCGGCCCACGCCCTTCGAGAGCTTTGCTTCGGTGTCGCTGTACAGCTCCTCGGCCACCTCCGAGTTGCTGCCGCCTGCATAGGTGAAGGACACCTCCGCCTTGAGGGGGAAGTCGAGGCTGCCGCCGACCGCGGCGTCACTGTCGAGCTTGTCCAGGGCCGGGCAACCGGAAACGACGACGTCGTCCCGTGACTCGGACTGCTGCGGCTTGCGGATGTAGCCCTCGCCGAGGTCGCTCTCGTCCAAGAGTCGCTTGCTCAGCGCGGCTTAGGACAGCAGCACGGACGCCGGGACGTGCTTGCCTTCCTGCTGCGTGGGTGCGGAGGTGGAGGAGCCCGGATCGTCGGCTGAGGTGCTGCCGATGGAGCAGCCCGCCAGGGCCAGGACGGTGAGGGCACTCAGGCTGAGGGCGGTCGTGGTGTGAAGGCGCATGTGAAACCCCAAAGCGGCTGTCGAGCGGACGGTCTGACCAGCCGGGCCTCCAGCGCCGGCGGTACGCAGGGGTAGGGAGTGGGGCTTCGGGGATCAGTGGCCGAGGTGGCGCAGCCCGTCCTCAAGGGTGGGGTGCCAGCGGTCGGCCGGGCCGGAGTGGCGGTTGTACCAGGCCGCGTCCAGGCCCAGCTCCCTCGTCTCATGGCCGGCACGGCACCGCAGCCACACCGAGTCATCGCGCATGCAGAAGACAACCCAGTTCCGGTACGCGCCGCATTCGGGACACTCACGTACCTCACCATCAATGATGAGCGGCTGGTCCCAGCGCATCATGAAGCCAGCCACGTCCTGTCGGGACGGCGCCCGTAAGTCCGGCGGCAGGCAGTCGGGCACCACCGCGGCCTCGGTGGTGCCCTGGGCGGTAGCGGCGACGGAGCCGGGCGCGTGGGGCCAGGGCAATTCGGCGTGCATCTGGAGCAGCGCTTGGCCCGCGCGCCGGGCATCCCGGAACACATGGTCGGCTTGAGCACGTCGCCGGAATATTGGGAACATACGGGTCTCCTTCTCTGCCATCTGGCGAGTTCGGGGAACGGGCCGCCCAGGGGAATGGCTGTCGGTGAGGAACGGCATAGCAGCCACTCCCGGGGGCGGGTCGTCAGCTGCGGCGGACGACCATGAGCCGGCCCTCGGCGCCCTTGGGCAGGGTCTGTCGGGACACCAGGGCAGGCGAGGCCAGGGAGGAGGCGAAGGTGGCGACCAGGTCATGGGGGACGCTGGCGCTGAAACTTGCGCACCACAGATATGGGGCACCGAGAATGGGTTCCGCCCACGCCTGCCACCCCATCAAGTCAGGGCGCGGGTCTGCGTCCTGGACGAGCGGCGGTTGCAGTCCCAGGGAGACGGTGGCGGAGAACCCGGGGTCCATGGCGGTGGTGTGGGGGCTGTCCAGATCACGGATCCAGCCTTTGGCACCGAGCGCGTTGAGGACCGTCTCGGGCCCCTCGGAGTCGATGTCGGGTGCCTCGCAGGCATCGACCGCCACGAGGAGGTCGGCGAGTACTTCGTACGGGGTGCCGACTGTGAAGTAGGCGTTCCACTCCGTCATGGCGGAGTCGGCATGCAGGCGTGCGCTCAGGTGCCAGGCCACCGGCAGTCCGCCCAGTTCGAACGGGTAGGCCGCGAGGATCCACTCGGCACCACGCAGCCCGTCCAGGCTGACGTACAACAAGGTGTTGCGGGAGGTGGGCCACATGCGCCAGCCTAGGCCGGTCAAGGTGGTGTCGATCTGCTCGGCGAGAGCACTGTCGTCACCGGCCAAGTGGCGCGGAGTGACCCAGTACAACGGCTCCTGCGAGTCGGAACTGTGGGCTTCGCTGGGGTGGTGCGGATACAGGGGCGCCTCCGTAGGTTCAGGGGTAGGTGTTCGGGCAGGGCGTTGTACGTTGACATGGCTTGCGGCCGGGCACCAGTCCTTTCCGGGGCTTTCCTGTCTGCCTCGGGCGAACTGGAAGGAAGGTGGACATATTTACCCTCGTACGCGGGGGTGGATCACCTTCGCTCTGCCTGTGCACAGGAGGGTCAGACGGCATGACGACGAGCGAACAAACCGCGTTCGACTCCGCGGCGGCAGAGAGCATTCTGCGTAGAGCTTGCGTCCTGGCGGGGCTGGGCCCCGACGGCGTAGAAATGCTGCGCCTCGGTGACCATGCGGTGTTCCGCATCAACGGCGGACGCATCGTCTCTCGTGTCGGCCGCCACGCGGACCGTCTGCCGTCTGTGCGGCGAGAGGTCGCTGTCGCGCAATGGCTCGCGGCGGAAGGCTACCCCTCGGCGCGACTCATCACGGAGGCCGCTCAGCCCGTCGTCGTCGAGGGCCACCCCGTAACGTTCTGGGAGGGGCTGGCCGACGGCGAGAAGTACGCCAGTACGCGTGAGATGGGCGAACTCCTGCGGCAGCTTCACGGACTGGAGCCGCCGCACTTCTCCCTGCCCGCCCTCTGTCCCTTCGACAAGGTTGAGCAGCGTCTGCGGCGTGCTGTGATCCGTGCCGAGACCCGCGTCTACCTAGCTGGTCTGGCCGAGGAGCTGGCAGCCGAGTATGAGCAGCTGGAGTTTGCCCTTCCGTCGGGGCATCTGCACGGTGATTTCAACGTCGGCAATGTCCTGCACGACGCCGAAGGACACCCGAAGGTCATCGACCTAGACGGCTTTGTGACTGGCCCCCGCGAGTGGGATCTCATGCAGACGGCCATGTACTACGACAGCTTCGGCTGGCACACCGAGGCCGAGTACACCAATTTTGCGGAGGGCTACGGCTTCGACGTCCGGCAGTGGTCCGGCTACACCGTGCTCCGCAGCGTCCGCGAGTTGCTGATGGTCACCTGGCTTGCGCAGAACGCTGGCACGAATCCGCGCGCCGCCGAAGAAGTGGAGAAGCGTGTCGAGACGCTGAGGTCAGGTGGCTCCCGACGCGACTGGGCGCCGTTCTAAGCAGCTTCGGCCTGCTGCCAGAGGCGGAAGTCCCGGGCCTTTTCCGCGAAGTCGCGGAACTCCGAGGCCCGTCTCATGTGGTTCGTGACGCGCCCTTGGAACTCCCGCACGTACTGCACGCAGCGTGCCGATTTCAGGCCCTCGCCGAGGCTCAGCGCGCTCACGGCGATCTCGAAGCCGCGGCCGACCTCACCTTGGTTGAGGTATGCCTCGGCCTGCACCATCGTCGCGAAGAAGTCGCTTCGGTTGTTTAGGCCGTCGCCGAAGATCGAGACCCCACCCCGCTGCGCAGCTTCGACAGAACGGCCCAGGTCGCGGAAGCAGTGGCCGATCTCGGCCGCCAGTTCCACCTCGTCGAAGTACGCGATGTACGGCGGGTCGCTGTCGGCTGTCCTCTGACTGAGCTTGCGTTCCGCCTCCGCCAGGGCCAGGTCACAGCCGCGCTCGTCGCCGAGGCGAGCCAGACCGCGCGCCTCCATTGCACGGAACTGAGCGGCCATTGTCGGCCCCAGGCTCGCTGCCGGCGCCATGTACGCGGCACGGGCGAGGGCCACTGCATCCTGGTACCGCCCCATGAATGTGGCCTGATGGCTCATTGCCGACAGGACGCTTCCACCCAGGAGCCTGTCACCAGCCGTCTGCGTCATGCGCAGGGCCTGGATGAAGTACCGCTGAGCGATGCCGTGCAGACCGCTGTCGTACGACATCCAACCGGCGAGCAAAAGCGCTTCGGCCACAGCCGAGTGCAACTGCTTACCCACGAGGTCGGAGTACTGCCCGTCGAGCATGGGGCGGACGTCCGTGTGCAGGTACTGAATGAGCGCCCGTCGGGCGTGGCCGCCGCCGAACTTCCCGTCAAGTGTGCTGAATGCATCGGCGGTTGAGCGCACCATCTCCACGTCCATGGCGCCGATCGCCTGGCCACTGGTCCGCGTCAGCGCGGCGTCGGGCGGGGCGACGAGCCAGCGCAGAGTGGCGGTGTTCCAGGCCGCAGAGTCCGGCTGTGCTCGGATCAGCGGTTCGGCCTCGGCGAGGTCAGCGCGCCACAGGTCGGTCACGGTCTTGGCCGTGGCCTCGGGACCGTCCGCGAAGTCGAGCCCGAGGTCAGGCTGTATGGCGGATACCGCCGCGTCGCCCATCCCTATGTCATCGATAGCAAGGCGACGTCCCAGCTTGGCCCCGATGGCGTCGGTGATGAACTGCGGCATGTTCCCGCGCGGTATCGAGCCCTTGAGCCACCGGGTCACGTACGTGTGATCGCAGGTGACGTCTTCCCCTGCACGAGCCGCTGCGGTGACTACCGCGCGGGCGAGCGACTTGTGCGAGAAGTCCGCTTCCTGCATGAGCGCGGCCAGCCTGGCGTTCCGGTCTGCCATCGCACCCCCAGGAAGCGGCCGTAGTGCCAGCTTGACGCACGGTCACTCTACGCAGGTCAGCCCCAAGGTGCAGGTGGTTCGCACGCAGGAGTGCACGAGTGCACCCCCAAGTGCACGCTCCCGAAGTCGCCTTCGCGCGACGACAGTTGAATTCGTCGCCGCAGGGCAGGTCGGCGATTCCGAGTCGAAATCCACCGGTTGACGGCACGGTAAGTCTTCACGCATTGCCTCCATTGCCAATACGGGCCTTTGGCGGCGTGCGCCCAAAACCAGCCCACCAACCATGCCTTCTAGGCTCCTTGGAAAGGTGGTCCCGTAATGACAGCTCACCACCTCATCGTGATCGGTTTCGATGAGATCGTCGCCAACAAGTACCTTCCGTGCATTCGCGATGCCATCAAGTCCGGCTACATCGACTCCTATTCCATCATCGACCTGGAGTCGCAGCGGACGGAAATCGACCGACGCATACAGGACGCGAGCCTGAAGCCGCGAGGAGTCGTATACCTGCCGGATTCCGGCGACCGAGCTCAGGAGACGCCGCAGGGACTCATCGCGGCCGCCGTCCAGCGCCTGCGAGTACCCGGCGTACCGACGAAGGTGTACATCGCCACGGAGGTACGGGCTCACGAGGCATACCTGCGGTTCTGCGTGGAGAACCACATCGACTCGCTGGTCGAGAAGCCCGTACTGGCTCCCATCGTGGACGGACGGTTCAAGCCGTCGTACATCACGAAGACCATGGAGGAACTCATCGGTGTCGCTGCGGACTCTCCCGCGGAGCACTCGGTGATGACGCTGAGCCGGTACCACCAGATCTACAACCACAAGGTCCTCGCCTCGCTGAGGGACCGGATGGAGAGGTGGGAGGCACCCCTGACCTCGTTCCACCTCCGGGCTGCCGGCGGGGTGTGGAACCTCCAGCGCGAGTTCGAGAGCCGCGACGATCACCCGTACAAGTACGGCTACGGGATGATGATGCACGGCGCGTACCACTACGTGGATCTCGCGACCCAGATCCTGTCGCTCAACGCGGAGCTCTTCCCCGAGCGCCAACTCCGGTTGGACGTCAGCGCCTTCGGCGCTTTCCCCATCGACCAGCACCAGCGCCTCTCCCAGCCGATCGCCCGCCGCTTCCAGGACGCCGGCGCGCGGTGGTCGGCGGACTCGGATGAGGGCTTCCGTTTCGGCGAGACCGACGTGACCTCCACGTTCCGCCTCGTTGACGCGTCGACGGGGAGGACGGTCTCGCTCGGGACGTTGTCCTTCGAGCAGACCACCCCTTCCATCCGCGACTGGGCGGAGCTCCCGGACGGCCTTTACAACGTCAACGGCCGCACGTCGAGCGTCGACATGGAGGTGCAGCTCTCGACGCTTTTCTCCACCCACGTCCACTGCTACGACATCCCCCGCGGCCTCAGCGCGGACGGGATCGACGCGTTCGCCCGCGTGACCACACGCGCCAACGCCGCACTGCTGCCCGACGAGCAGTACGTGTCGGAGGAGTCGTTCGACGGCCTGTTCCACAGCGACAGCAACCGCCAGCTCATGGAGCACTGGCTGCGCGGCTCCGAGCAGCGCAGCTCCCTTGCGAGCCATCTGCGGCCCATGCAGGTCACCGAGGCCCTTGCCGCATCGGTGCTCACTCCTGGATGCCTGGCCACGGTGCCTTTCTAGGTGTCGGCTACCTCAAACCCTCCAGGCATACAGGAGCCATCCATGAATCAGCCAGTTACGAAGGCGTCCGTGCACGCCTTCTACGCGGAGGCCATCCGCGGCGGCCTGAACACCGCCGAGAACCTCCAGGCCGCCACCTCGGAGCGGTTCAACACCCTCCTGGAATCCGCCGGAAACCGGACCCCGCGTACCGCACTGGATCTGGGATACGGGGCCGGGACCTACACCATCGCCTTAGCGCGCGCAGGATTCCGCGTCGTAGCCGTCGATCAGATCCCCAGCGAATCGCTTCTTCAGCGCATCGACGGCGCAAGTGAGTGGGCCCACCGGATCGAAACACGCGAATGCCTCGCTGAGAACTTCGCCATCGATGAGGACTTCGGAGTCGTCGTCGCCAAGGACATCCTGCATTACCTCGCAAGACGCGACGTCGAGTCCCTCCTCACGAACGCGGTCACGCACGCGCGTGGGGCGAACTACCACTACCTCGAAGTGTTC
This sequence comes from uncultured Streptomyces sp., assembly GCA_965654005.1. Lineage (GTDB taxonomy): Bacteria > Actinomycetota > Actinomycetes > Streptomycetales > Streptomycetaceae > Streptomyces. The sequence goes on from CBFHCJ010000008.1 coordinate 26,346, forward strand.
ACGGGGATCACCCGCACGTCCGCGGACGGCCGTCCCATGCGGATCGAGGGGGAGGCTGACTATTCCCCGGACTCCTTCCGACGCGTCGTCGAGCGGATCTACGACGGCTGGGACCTCACGCTGCTCTGGTCCGAGCACGCCGAACAGGACAGCCGAACCGGGCGCAACTGCTTCGAGGCGACCCGGGCCACCGTCATCGCCGCCAACCGGTCGGCCGGATCAGAGACAGGGAGAACGCCGTGAAGTCGAGCACGCCCGAGGGGATCAGCTTCGTCATCCCCTGCTTCAACTCGGGGGGCTACCTCGTGGAAGCCGTGGAGTCCCTGATCCAGCAGCCCCACACGTTCCCGTATGAAGTCGTGATCGTGGATGACGGCTCCGACGACCAGCCCACACTTCGTGCCATCGCGCAGTGCGCCGAGCGCGCCGAGGTCCGCATCGTCCGCCAGGAGCACAGTGGACACCACGCCGCCAGGAACGCCGGCATCAACGCTGCGTCCTTCGAGTACGTGATGCAGCTCGACGCCGACGACCGGCTCGCCACGGCCCCTGAACTGCTGAAGGACGGCAGCTACCCGGACCGAGCCGTCAAGCTCCTCAAGACACATCAGCACGTGGCCTTCGTCCACACCATGTCCCGGATGATCGGCGACTTCGACGGGCTCACCATCTCCTCCTACCCGTGCCGCGAGGAACTGGTCCTGCGCAAGCACCACGTGCCCACCTCGGTCGTCTACCGCCGAGACGACGCCATCCACGGCGGACTCTACGACCCGGCCGTACGGAAGTGGGGGGACTGGGCGTTCGCGGTGAACCTCCTCGCCGGCCGGTTCCGCAGAGGCGAGGCCAACCACATCGTGTGCATCGCCGGCCCGCTGCACGAATACCGGGTCCACTCGCGCACACGGCGGGTCTCCAACGTTGAGATCTCCGAGTTCGACATGACCCTGCTGGTGGTGGAGAGGAACCTCGACCTGTTCCGGCATCATTTCAACCGCGATGTCGCGGCCGAGGACCTCGCGCGCCTCGTCCTCGCCTCCAAGCCGTCTCGGCTCGTCGACCTGATCCGCATGGCCGAGTTCGACCTCGAACAGGCCCTGACGGTCGCCCGCCAGCGGCAGTTCTCCCTGTCGAGCCCCTTCGAAGGCTTGGGAATTCCGTAGCCGTACCCGCTTCATGTAGGAAGCCCCGGACGATGCGTCCGGGGCTTCCTCGCTGGTCTGACTATTAGACAGGCGGCAGGTTGCTGATCTGGCTCTGCAGCCGGACGATGTCCCCTTCAGCCTTCGCGAGACGGGTCCGGATCTTCTCGACCACGTTGTCCGGCGCCTTCGCCAGGAACGCCTCGTTGCCGAGCTTGGCCTCCGCCTGGGCCTTCTCCTTCTCGGCCAAGGCCAAGTCCTTGGCCAGCCGCTTACGCTCGGCCTCGACGTCGATCGTGCCGGACAGGTCGAGCGCGACCGTGGCGCCGGCGACCGGGAGGGTCGCCGTGGCACTGAAGCCGTCGCCCTCCGGCTGGAGCCGGAGCAGCTGCCGGATGGCGGCCTCGTGGGCGGCGAGCTGCGTACCCGACAGGTCCAGGCGTGCCGGGACCTTCTGGCCGGGCTGCAGCCCCTGGTCCGAGCGGAAGCGCCGAACCTCGGTGATCACCTGCTGGAGGCTCTCGATCTCCGCCTCGGCCGCAGCATCACGGAACCCGCTGTCCGTCGGCCAGTCGGCGATCACGACGGACTCACGGCCGGTGAGCGTGGTCCACAGCGCCTCCGTCACGAACGGAACGATCGGGTGGAGCAGGCGCAGCGTCACGTCCAGGACCTCGCCCAGGACACGCGCCGAGACCTTGGCCGCATCCCCGCCGGCCATGAACGTCGTCTTGGACAGCTCGACGTACCAGTCGAAGACCTCGTCCCACGCGAAGTGGTACAGCGCCTCGCTGAGCTTGGCGAACTGGTAGTCCTCGTAGTACGCGTCGACCAGTGCGACCGTCTCGTTCAGCCGGGAGAGGATCCAGCGGTCGGTCGCGGACAGCTTCGACGCGTCCGGGAGCGGGCCCTGAACCGTGGCGCCGTTCATGAGCGCGAAGCGGGTGGCGTTCCAGATCTTGTTGGCGAAGTTCCGGGACGCCTGGACCCAGTCCTCGCCGATCGGCACGTCGGTGCCGGGGTTGGCGCCCCGCGCGAGCGTGAACCGAAGAGCGTCGGAGCCGTACTTGTCCATCCAGTCCAGCGGATTGACCGTGTTGCCGAACGACTTCGACATCTTCTTGCCGTGCTCGTCACGGACCATGCCGTGGAACGCGATGGTGTGGAAGGGGATCTCGCCGTCCATCGCGTACAGGCCGAACATCATCATCCGGGCGACCCAGAAGAACATCAGGTCGTAGCCGGTGACCATGGCCGAGTTCGGATAGAACTTGGCCAGGTCCGCGGTCTTCTCGGGCCAGCCCAGCGTGGAGAAGGGCCACAGGCCGGACGAGAACCAGGTGTCGAGGACGTCGGTGTCCTGCTCCCAGCCCTCGCCCGTCGGCGGCTGCTCGTCGGGGCCGACGCACACGGTCTCGCCGTTCGGGCCGTGCCAGACGGGAATCCGGTGGCCCCACCACAACTGCCGTGAGATGCACCAGTCGTTGAGATTGTCGACCCAGTCGAAGTACCGCTGCGACAGGTCGGCAGGGTGGATGTCCACCCGGCCGTCACGGACCGCGTCACCCGCGGCCTGGGCGAGCGTCTCGACCTTCACCCACCACTGCAAGGACAGTCGCGGCTCAAGGGTCGTCTTGCAGCGCGAGCAGTGGCCCACCGAGTGGACGTACGGCCGCTTCTCCGCGACGATCCGGCCATCGGCGCGCAGCGCGGCGACGATCGCGGAACGCGCCTCGAAGCGGTCAAGCCCTTCGAAGGGCCCGTGGGCGGTGATGACTCCGCGCTCGTCCATGACGGTCAGAGACTCCAGACCATGCCGCTGGCCGATAGCGAAGTCGTTCGGGTCATGGGCGGGCGTGACCTTGACGGCACCGGTGCCGAACTCAGGGTCGACGTGCGTGTCGGCGACGACGGGGATCGTGCGGCCCGTCAGCGGCAGCGCGATGCGCCGGCCGACGAGGTGCTTGTACCGCTCGTCGTCTGGATGAACGGCGACTGCGGTGTCACCGAGCATGGTCTCCGCACGCGTGGTGGCAACGACGACCGTGTCGTCCCCCTCGCCGTACTTGATGGAGACCAGCTCGCCGTCGTCGTCCTGGTAGTCGACCTCGATGTCCGAGATGGCCGTCAGGCAGCGCGGACACCAGTTGATGATGCGCTCGGCGCGGTAGATCAGGCCGTCGTCGAACATCTTCTTGAAGACGGTCTGGACGGCACGGGACAAGCCCTCGTCCATGGTGAACCGGTCACGGCTCCACGCGACGCCGTTGCCCAGACGCCGCATCTGCCCGGCAATCTGCCCGCCGGACTCGGCCTTCCACTGCCAGACCCGCTCGACGAACGCCTCACGGCCCAGGTCGTGACGGGACTTGCCTTCCTTGGCGAGCTCCCGCTCGACGACGTTCTGCGTCGCGATACCGGCGTGGTCCATGCCCGGCTGCCACAGCGTCTCGTAGCCCTGCATGCGCTTGCGGCGCGTGAGGGCGTCGATCAGCGTGTGCTCGAAAGCGTGGCCCAGGTGGAGGGAACCGGTGACGTTCGGCGGCGGGATGACGATCGTGTACGCGGGCTTGTCGCTCTTCGCATCAGCCTCGAAGTAACCACGCTCTACCCAGCGCTCGTACAGCGTCCCCTCTACCTCGGCCGGCGTGTACTGGGTCGGCAGTTCGGGGGCGCTGTTCGGCCCGCTTGCGGGGCGCTGAGTGTTGTCGGTCACGACGGCCATTCTAGGGCCGCGGCGCTCCTCGTCTCGCCTGACTATTGCGCGCACGCCCGTGCCACGGTCAGGACAGAGAAGTGGCCGCACGGAGGAATCCAAGTGTGACCAAGAACGCTCCCGTGCGACCACGACTTAGCCTATCGCTCCACCGCAGCGATGTCGCAACCTGCCAGCTCCTCGGCGATGAAGGCCCGATCCTCATCCTCGGCGCTTCTCCGCGAACGGCTCCCAGCAAGAGCCTCCCGCAGCCTCCACCCCAGAGGGGCGCCCATCACACCACCGAACACCGAACGTAAGACCATATTGACGGTTGGTTACGAAAGAGGGCAGCCTTGCAGGCTGCGGTACATGAAGCCGCGTTTCCCAGAGAGGACTCCTGTGGCCATTGCGCCGACCCAAGAGCAGCAGGCTGCCCGCGAGTTATTCGCCTCGGGACGGGATCTGGCGCTGGTCGCCGGCGCCGGGACCGGCAAGACATCCACGCTGATCCTGATGGGCTCCGCGACCCGTAAACATGGGTTATACGTCGCCTTCAATCGGTCGATCGCTGACGACGCACGCGGACGTTTCGGGCCGAACGTGGAATGCCGCACCGCGCATTCCCTCGCCTTCCAGGCAGTGGGGCACCACTACCGCGAGCGCCTCAACAACTCGGCCCGCATACCCGCCAGGCACACCGCCCAGATGCTGGGCATCAACCGAGACCTGGACGTCAACTCCCGCCGGATCAAGGTCCCTCACCAGGCACGCCTCGTGATGGGCATGATCCGGAGGTTCTGCTACACGACCGACCGGCAGGTCATGGCCCGCCACATGGAGTGGGTCAACGGCCTCGACGACCGGGGGCAGGAGTTCCTCGCACGCACTCTGCTGCCCTACGCGCATCGAGCGTGACAGGACATCTGCTCCCTCTCGGGCAAGCTGCGGTTCGAGCACGACCACTACATGAAGTTGTGGGCGATGACCGAGCCGGTGCTGCCCGCCGACTTCGTCTTGCTCGACGAAGCCCAGGACACCAACCCCGTCCTGGAGGAGGTCTTCCTCGCCCAGGAGGCACAGCGGATCTGTGTCGGTGACCCGGCCCAGCAGATCTACGGATGGCGTAGTGCGCGGGACGTGATGACCGGCTTTCCGGCCGATCACCTCCACCTCACCCAGTCCTTCCGCTTCGGTCCGGCAATCGCCACGGTGGCCAACCGCTGGCTCAGGCACGCCGAGTCCGAGATGCAGCTGACAGGGCACGGCCCCAGCTCCTCCCGCATCGACAAGCTGGCGCACCCCGACGCGGTGTTGTGTCGGGGGAACGCCGATGCCATGCAAGAAGTCCTGGCCTTCTTGGAGCTGGGCGTCCCAGTGGCGCTGACCGGCGGCGGCAGTGCTCTACAGCGCATCGCGAATGCCGCCATGGAGCTGAAGGCCGGGAAGCGCACCAGCCACCCCGAGCTGTTTTTGTTCAGCTCCTGGGGCGAGGTACAGGAGTACGCCGAGCAGGACAAGGCCGCCCAGGACCTCAAAGCCATCGTCCAGCTGGTGGACACCTACGGCCCGGACCAGATCATCTCCGCAGTGGACCGGCTCTCCCCCGAGCAGGACGCGAAGGTCACCGTCTCCACCGCGCACAAGGCCAAGGGCCGTGAGTGGACTTCAGTCCGGATCGGCAAGGGCTTCATGGCCCCCTCCGTCGACGATGACGGCCTGCAGCGTTCGCTGAACTCCAGCGAGGCACGCCTGATCTACGTCGCGGTCACCCGTGCCCGTAATGAGTTGGATATCGACGAGATCAGTCGGATCGACGCGTACGAGACCTCCATGGCCGGCGCAGGCAGGGACGGCACCGTGGCCGGGCGACCGATGATCGAGCTGAGCCTGACCGGACAGTTGAAGTACGACACCTCGCCCATCTCCCAGTTCATGGCACACCGCCTCCCGCACAGCGAAAACCTGGTGCGCGACTACCTGGGCCGCATCGCTCGCCTTCCGCAGCCCGTCCAGCCCATCGACGTGCAACATCCGAACTGGTCAGCGCTCGGCCACGCCATCGACTACCGGCTGCGTCTGTCGCTCGGTGGACGGCTCGGGGCCGCCGTGGTCCTCGGCGTCTGGGCCTTGGACGGCGCTGAGCCTCTTCGTGGGGCACCCGGGCCGGAGAGCCGGAAGGCTCTGCACGCTGCGGGGCAGCAGCTTCTGGCCACTGTCGACGCCTACCTCGCTGCCCCGGAAAGCATGGACGACGATGCGCTCACCCGGTTGTGCTTCGCCGCCGGGTTCTTCGAGGACATCGCCCGCACCGGTCAGATCCGCCGATTCAGCATGCTTGCCGGTGCTACCCCCGCGACCAACCTGGACGACCTCACAGGTGCTGTCCCCACGTACGTACTCGACGACATCAGCCAGCAGATGCAGCTCGCCACCAGCCCCTTCGCCAGGTTCCGCAGTTTGCCATCCAAGGCCCGCGTCTGCGGCCCGGTGTTCAGCGGCAGCGGCGACATCGGTGGAGCTGACGCCGACTACATCCTCGATGGCCTCCTGCTGGACTGCAAAGCCACCAAAGATCCTCGCCGCCTGGGCCGCGACGAGATCTACCAGATCGCCGGGTACCTGCTCCTCGACTACGACGACCAGTACGGCATCGACCACGTCGGCCTCTACCTCTCCCGCCAGGGCGGCCTGATCACGTGGGAGGTGGGTGACTTTCTCCGACGGCTCGGCGGCGACGCTCCGCTTCGACAGTTGCGTGACCAGTTCCGCCAGCATCTACGCAGCGCGGGCAGGAACCACAACCCGTAACGCCGCGGTTTCCCACCATCCTGACCACAACGAACAGACACCCGGGAGAATCCAATGAGCAAGGACCCAGCCGACATCCAGCACGAGGAACGCATCGTCTGGACAGAGGACATGGACGGATTCGACTACGTGCGCGAGACCCTCACCACCGAGGCCGGCACACGGGCACGCCCTGTTCCCTGGCACGGAGCCGGTCGCCGAGTCGGATACTCGACCCTCAAGCGCGACGCCCCGAACAACGACTCGCCCGGCCAGTTCACCAGGCGAATCTTCTGGGTCAAAGAGCACGACCGCTCCGAACGCCCCGACGGGGTCTACAAGACCGCCACTCCCAGTGAGGGTGTGGACCCCCGAACCGTCGCCCCCGGGGTCTGGGGTGACATAACAGAACGAGCCTGGGGCGGCCCGCTTCCTAGCCTGTCGGACGCGCCGGTGTCCGCCACACCGCAAGAAGAAGCGAACGGGCACGCACGTCGGCCCGACCAGCCTGGGTCATCGCGATCGGCAACGGCCTCCTTCAAGGAAACGCGCGCTGTTGAACAGGGTGTGACGAAAGCCTTCGCCGACTGGCTCTACCTGCATGAGGTAAGCGTGCCGGAAACGCTTGGAGCTGCTGTCGGCGAGGAGTTCAAGCGCTGGCTGTGGGCCAACAACGAGGAGCTGATTGCCGCCATCGCCGACGCCGTGGCCAGACAGACCACGCTCTCGCAGCAGCCGCCCTCCACAGATGAGCAATGATCGAGCCAGCAGTTGTCGACTGAGGTGGTGACCAGGCAGAACGCAACCGTCCGCCCGTCACCTCGTGGTCTCAGTCACACAGGGAGGGCAGCCGTGGACTTCCACGGGCGGGCTCCGGCTGCTCCATGCCAACGATCAAGACAACCGGGGTCGTGATCGTCGACCACGTCGAGACCAAGATCCTCCTGGGCGGCCCGCATGAAGCTTCGCGGCAACCTGCGGGCCGCACCAGCCCAAGTCGGCCCCTTGAACCGACCAGCAGAGAGGCCGAGCACGTCCATTGCCAGAGGGACACAAGGATGCCCGGCGGAAGCTCCAGGGCCCTGAGAACGCCACCCGGACACGAGCAAGGACACCCCCAACTGATGGCAGTGACCCAGCAGGAGATCGAGAACCAGTTGTGGGGCGCCGCCGACGAGCTGTGCGTGGCTATGCCCAAGTAAGTAGAGCAGACAGCAGTGAGCCCACGCGAGGTCACAGGGACGCCTTACGGCCGGAGGCGCCGGGCCCAGACCGGTTGATGTCGATCAACTCACCGTCATCTGTCGGTGCCCCTGAGTACAGTCCCGGAAGGGCATCTAGGGAGGGGCCACGTGTCGTTCGACAGCGATCAGTACGTATACATCATGGAGCGGCTCAAAGAGGCCGAGCTGGGGGATCTGGCGAGCCAGCTGGACCAGGAAGTCCGACAGGGGCGGGCTTTCCCGGAGGAAGAGCTCAGGCAGGAGCAGCAGAGTCAGTACGAAGCACGTGCCAGCCGGCTGGCGGAGACGAAACATCAACGCCTCGGGGAGTCCGACGTAGCGGTGATCCCGTACACGGGCGACGAGAGCATCGAACTCATCCGTGGCGCCCTCCTGACGCTCGCTGAGACCATGTACGCGTCACGCAAAGCCTCACTAGACACAGCTGTGGCTCACGAGATGCATCCGACCATCGAGTTCGGCGACCCGGACCTGGAAACGCCCTCCTACATCGACCTTGAGCAGGAAACAGCGCAGGCGCGTGTCGCGCTCGAACTGGTAAGGGAGTTGTTGTCCGAGGGGATCGACACGCATGCGGAGGCCATCCGATGAGCAAAGGAAGCCTGATCCAGGCCATCGAGAAGGCGATCGGTGTCCTACAGCCCGTGTACCGCAACAGCGCAGACGAATCCGACCTCTACGAGGCGTCGCTTCTGACACTGTGCCTCGAAGCCGCGAGCGCGGCCGGCGGGACCACAATGCTCACGCAGGACGGCACGACTCCAGCCACGGCACTGCGCTTTCGTAGGTCCCCAGGAAACCTATGGTCGGGCACCTTCACTTACATCCTGGTCAGCTTCCCCGGCACTCGGAAGCAGCTGGAGATCCACCTGGGCGTGTACGTCGTTGCAGCCACCTCGAAGGTCGCACACGAATGCGACGTCGCCGTCATCGATCACCAGGAAGCCGAGCGAAGCCGACAGGCTGGGGTGCACCCACGGAGCGCCAAACTCGTCGCGGCGATCGAAGCGAAACACTACAGTTCCTCGCCTCCCCTTGGTATCGGCAGGGGGTTCCTCGGGCTGGCCCAGGAAATGGGTGCGAAGAAGTGCTCGCTCGTCTTCCCTTCGCAGAGTTCCACCAATCTGGGAGCCCTGATCGCTGGGCGCCCAAGCGAGTCGTACCCCGAGCTGCTACCGGGCACCGATGCAGCTAACCGGCTGCGCTCACAGCTTGACCAGGCCATCCGCAACTGGAAGAACAAGCGCTGACCCAGGAGGCACGTCCCGAAGCACACGCTGGCCAGCCAGAGCGCCGTGCTCCGTGGTCTCAGTTCTGGTCTCATTCACCCACGTCCGGCTCGGTTCAGCGCCCTGTCCAAGACTCAGTCCGCTCCAGGTCAGGACGCTCCCGACCCACCCCGAACCCCCAGACGAACATTTGGAAAGCGTGTTGGGGGCAACCCCTCACGAGTTCGAATCTCGTATCCTCCGCC
>CBFHCJ010000009.1:0-33731 GCA_965654005.1 uncultured Streptomyces sp.
GGGCCGCGCCGTCGCCGGTGCCCTCCGGCAGCGGCAGCACCACCATCCGGGAGTCCTCGGCCGCGCGGCGCTCCGCCTGCTGCCGGGCCCATTCGCCGACGGCCGCCACGACGACCTCGGCCTCGGCGAAGGGCTGGGCCGCGAGGGCGTCCAGGAGTTCGCCCAGGTGACCTTGGGGATCGGGGCCGTGGACGATGACGCTCAGCCCTGGTTGCACATGGCCTCCTTGCTCTTCAGACGCCCACGGCAGCACTGCTGTAGGTGAAACAACATGAACAAGGCGTAAACGAGACAGGTAAGAGACACGTACGAGTCATGCACGAGACGTGTACGAGGGCTGCCTTTGCCGTGCCTTGGAGAGGAGAGGCTACTTCGCCGCCGCGGGTTCCTTCTTCTGCGAACCCGTCGGCCCCGAGGCAGCCGCGTTTTCGACCTTGTCACTGCCGCCCGTGAACGCCTCGTACTCCTCGAGGACCTCCTCGGTCGGACCGTCCATGCGGAGCACGCCGCGCTCCAGCCACAGCACCCGGTCGCAGGTGTCGCGGATCGACTTGTTGTTGTGGCTGACCAGGAACACCGTGCCCGCCTGCTCGCGCAGTTCGCGGATGCGTTCCTCGGACCGCTTCTGGAAGGAGCGGTCGCCGGTGGCGAGGGCCTCGTCGATGAGCAGCACGTCGTGGTCCTTGGCGGCGGCGATCGAGAAGCGCAGCCGGGCGGCCATACCGGAGGAGTACGTCCGCATGGGGAGCGTGATGAAGTCGCCCTTCTCCTGGATGCCGGAGAAGTCGACGATGTCCTGGTAGCGCTCCTTGACCTGCTCCCGGGACATGCCCATGGCAAGGCCGCCGAGGTAGACGTTGCGCTCGCCCGTCAGGTCGTTCATCAGGGCCGCGTTCACGCCGAGCAGGGAGGGCTGTCCATGGGTGTAGATCCTGCCGTTCTCGACGGGCAGCAGCCCGGCGACGGCCTTGAGCAGTGTGGACTTGCCGGACCCGTTTGTACCGATCAGTCCGATGGCCTCGCCCTTGTACGCGGTGAAGGACACGTTCTTGACGGCGTGCACGCGGCGCACGCCCGCCGCCTGTTCCGCCTGCTTGCGGCGCACGATGCGGTTGAGCGCGGCGGTGGCGGAGCCGCGGCCGGCTCCGGTGCCGTTGACGCGGTAGACGATGTCGACGCCGTCGCAGATGACGGTCGGAATGAGCTCGTCGCTGATCGGGTTAGCCACGGCCGTACGTCTCCTCAGCCTTCCAGAAGTAGATGAAGCCGCCGACGCCGGCGAGCAGGGCCCAGCCCGTGGCGTAGGCCCACACGTGGTGCGGGAGCTGGTGGGCCTTGAAGCTGGCGATCAGGGAGTAGCGCATCAGGTCGATGTAGACGGCCGCGGGGTTCGACTCCAGCAGCACCTTCGCCCAGTGCGGCATGCCGCTGTGCTTCAGTGTCTTGTCGATGCTCCACATGACGCCCGAGACGTACATCCAGGTACGCAGGATGAAGGGCATCAGCTGTGAGATGTCCGGGGTCTTGGCGCCCATCCGGGCCACGATCATCGAGACGCCGGCGTTGAACAGGAACTGCAGGACCAGGACCGGAATCGCCAGCACCCACGAGACGCTCACCGGCACCCCGAAGCAGAGCAGGATCACGATCAGGGCGGCCATCGAGAACAGCAGTTGCTGGAGCTGCTGGATGCAGAAGGAGATGGGCAGCGCGGCGCGCGGGAAGTGCAGGGCGCGGACGAGTCCCAGGTTGCCGGAGATCGCGCGGGTGCCCGACATGATCGAGCTCTGCGTGAAGGTCCAGATGAACACGCCCGTGACCAGGAACGGGATGTAGTCGGGCACACCGTGCTTGGTGCCGAGCAGCACACCGAAGATGAAGTAGTAGACCGCCGCGTTCAGCAGCGGGTTCGCGACCTGCCAGATCTGGCCGAGCTTCGCCTCGCTGTACTGGGCGGTGAGCTTGGCGGTCGAGAAGGCCGTGATGAAGTGGCGGCGCGCCCACAGCTGGCGGACGTACTCCGGCAGGGAGGGGCGGGCCCCGCTGACCGCGAGGCCGTGCCGGGCGGCGAGCCGCGCCGGGGTCTCGTTCGGGTCGGTGGCCGTGGGGGGCGGTGTGTGGAGAACCTGGCTCACATCCGCTGCTTTCGTTCGGGGGGGTCGGTTGCGCGAACCGGTCCGCAGTCTTCCGCTGTCAAGACCCCGTCGGTACCGCCTCCCGGCATTTCTCACGTTTCTTGCCGGGGTCTTGCTCTGCTCTTGGGGTCTTGGACAGCTCTTGGGGGTTTGAACTACTGCTCTTTACGTCGGGACGGGACCGTATCGTCGCAACGTGAGCGTAAGCCGATTCGACGCCGGAACGCAACCGTTTCGTCGTCACGCCCTATGCTGGTCCGCATGACGACGAACGCCGACACGCCCCAGGTGAAACGGCGCCGCAGGGCGCCCGCGGGTGCGGCCGTCCTCCGTGAGGACGTGACGGAGGCCATTCGCGCGGCCGTCTTCGAGGAACTCGCGGCCGTCGGATACGCCCGGATGTCCATCGAGGGCATCGCGCGCCGGGCGGGCGTCGGCAAGACGGCGGTCTACCGCCGGTGGCGCTCCAAACTGCACCTGGTCCTCGACCTCGTCTCGGCGATCGCGGTGCAGGGCCTGCCGACTCCCGACACGGGCTCGCTGGAAGGCGACCTGCGGCTCCTCTACGAGGTGACCTCCCGCGCCCTGCGTCACCCGGTGGCCGGCCAGATCATCCCGGACCTCCAGGCGGAGGCGGCCCGCAACCCGGACATCGCCGAAGCCATGCAGAACGCACTGCGGGAGGGCCAGCAGAGCGTGGCGAGCGGCATCGTCGCCGCAGCCGCCGCCCGCGGCGAGATCAGCGAGACCATCGACATCGACCTGGCCCTCGACCTGATCTCGGGCCCGCTGTACTGGCGAGCGGTGGTGGTACGGGGGCCGCAGCTGCCCAAGGGGTATCTGGGGGGATTGGCTCGGGCCACGGCGGGGGCGCTCAAGGCGTTGTGAGGTCAAGGTCGCGTGAGTACAGGCTCCGGGCCAGTCGCATGAGTTCGGGCGCGCGCAGGACGCGGTCGCCGAAGCCCGGGAGCGGGACGTGCAACCGGTCGGTCCAGCGTTCCGGGATGGCGTCCGGGCCGTACACCGCTCCGGCCAGGCCACCCGTCACCGCCGCGACCGTGTCCGTGTCGCCGCCGAGGTCGAGGGCGGCGCGTACGGCGTCCTCGTACGACCTCGTGGTACGCAGGGCCCAGACCGCGGAGCCCAGGCAGGGCCAGACGGCGCCGTTGAACTCCGTGGCCAGGTCCGGGTGCCAGTCGGGGGCGAGGGCGGTCGCGTAGCGGGCGCGGTGGTCCGGGTGGACGGCCCTGAGGGTCACGGGGAGCGCCGCGAGCGGGTCGGCGCCGGTGAGCGCCACGCGGATCAGCTCGTGGAAGATCGCCGTGCCCTCCCAGGCCGCGGGGTCCCCGTGGGTGAGCGCGGCGATCCGGCGGGCGGCCTCCATGGTGGCGTCCCGCCCGCGAGAAGCGAAGTACACGGCCGAGGTGGCCGCTCGCATCAACGCGCCGTTGCCCGCGGCCCGTGCGTTCGTCCGGAAGTGCAGTGCCGCGGCCAGGTCCCAGGGGTCGCCGCCGGTCAGGACGGCCTCGGTCTGCAGTCCGATGTCCTTGGGGTCGGCCGCCGCCCAGCGCCGGAACCGGTCGAACATGTCCGGGAGTTCGAGCCCGTCGAACTCCAGTAGCGACTCTCCGACGAGTACCGCCATCTGCGTGTCGTCGGTCGCCTCGCCGGGATCCCAGCCGTCGCCCCCGCACATCTCGTCGCCGTGACCCGGCTCGGGGAAGCGCGCCGAGAACGCGCCCTCGGGCCCGAACTCGAAGGGTGCGCCCAGCGCGTCGCCGACGGCGGAGCCGAGGACCGTGGCGATGGCCCGGTGGGTGGGGGCGGGGTGGGTTCGGCCTTGGGAGCCGTGAAAGTCCGGCTGGTCGGTCACCGTGGCAGCGTACGTCCGAGGAGCTGACCGGCGTCACGTTCCCCTCCCCGTGGCGGACGGTGACGCCCCGACAGCTCCCGTCGGCCCTACCTCAGCGCCGCTCCCGGGTGCCTCCGTACCCACCCCTCCCACGCCGAGGTGATCATGTCCTCCACGTCGTGCTTCGCCGTCCAGCCCAGTTCCTTGACGGTGCGGTCGGCCGAGGCGACGACGCGGGCGGGGTCGCCGGGGCGGCGAGGGGTGACCGTCGGCGGGGTGTCGTAGCCCGTGATCGCGTTGATGCGGTCGATCATCTCGCGGACCGAGACTCCTTCCCCGCGGCCGATGTTGAGGGTCAGATCCGTGCCGGGGGAGGCCTGAAGCGCGCGGGCGGCGGCCACGTGGGCGTCCGCCAGGTCGACCACATGGATGTAGTCCCGCACGCACGTGCCGTCCGGCGTGGGGTAGTCGTCGCCGAAGATACGCGGCGCCGCTTTGTCCGTCAGTCTCTCGAAGACCATGGGGATCAGGTTGAAGACGCCGACGTCGGCCAGCTCCGGTGCCGCCGCCCCCGCCACGTTGAAGTAGCGCAGGGACGCCGTGGACAGGCCGCTCGCGCGGTTCGTCGCGCGGACCAGCCACTCGCCGGCCAGCTTCGTCTCGCCGTACGGGCTCATCGGCACGCACGGCGTCTCCTCCGTCACCAGATCGAGGTCCGGCATTCCGTACACCGCGGCGGACGAGGAGAACACGAAAGAGGGAACCCCGGCCGTCGTCACGGCTTCCAGCAGGACCCGCAGCCCCTCCACGTTCTCCCGGTAGTAGTGCAGCGGGAGGTCCACCGACTCGCCGACCTGTTTCTTCGCCGCCAGATGCACGACGCCCGTCACCGCGTGCTCCTTCAGCGTGCGGCGCAGCAGGTCGCCGTCCAGCGTGGAGCCCACCACCAGCGGGACCCCGGCGGGCACGCGCTCGGCGATGCCCGTGGACAGGTCGTCGTACACCAGGGCCCGTTCGCCCGCCTGGGTCATCGCGCGGACGACGTGCGCCCCGATGTAACCGGCGCCACCGGTGATCAGCCATGTCATGTGCGGTCGTCCCCTCGTCACTTGGCCCCTCGTGTTCGTGCGTTCACTTCCAGTGAACCAGGCGTCGCAGCCTACGACCCATGACGGAGGTCACTCCTCGTATCCCGGGCGCCACGCGTACTGCCAGTGCGCCGGAATGCGTCGCGTACGGCTGCACCAGCAGCACGCCGTGGCCGAGGCTCGGGACCACGTATCGGCGCAGCAGGCCGGGCCCGGTCAGGGCGTGGGCCGAGGTGGAGCGGCTCGTCCCGTCGTCGAAGCGCAGCGTCAGACTCACGTCCCAGGTGCCGGCGCCGAGGGCCGCGAGGTCCACGGGCACGACGGCCGTCCAGCTGCCGGAGTGCGCGTGCCGGTCCGTGTTCCGGTCCGTGTCCCGGCCAGTGTCCCGGTCCGTGTCCCGGTCCGCGTCCCGGTCAGTGTCCCGCCGGAGCGCGGCCGTGCAGGAGAGAGCCACCCCGGAGCCGCCGTTGCGCGGCGTGAACTCCACGTCCACCCGGGCCGGGCGCGCGTTCTCCACCCGCCCGTACAGCTCGTGCAGGCGCAGCCGCAGCCGCGTCGCACGCGCGCTTGGCCGCAGTTCCGCGTCGACGGTGACCGGCAGATGCCGCATGGGCCGGTGCAGCAGGTGCTCGAGGCGGATCTCCGGCAGGTCCGCAGACCAGACCGGGGTGCCGTCCTCCGCGCTCGCGTACGGCGGGGTCAGCCGCGCCGGACGGGCCGCCAGTTCCTTGACCCGGTGCAGGTCGCGTGGCTCGTCGGCGGCGAGCACCACCTGCGCGACGACGCGGCCCGACACGGACGCCTGCGCGAAGTCGGCCACGTCGAAGTCCGAGAGGTACGCGCGCGTGAGCTTCCACCACTCGGCGCGGTACTCCTCGTCGCGCAACGGGAGTTCCCGCGCGTACATGCGCAGTCCGCGGTCCAGGAAGGAGGCGCGCGCCGCCCGCGCGAGCCGCTTCTCACCGGCGCCCAGCAGGATCTCGTACGCCTGCCGGTTCGCCTCCATGCGCGCTTTCCAGTTGTCGATGTCGGCGCGGTCGAGGGAGATGGACAGGCGCCGCGCGGAGCGGCGGACGTGCCAGACGTACACCGTCTCGGGCACCAGGGCGATGCCCGGTCCGGCGGCCAGGACGCGCGCGCCGAACACGAAGTCCTCGTACGGGAACCGGCCTTCGGGGAACCGGATGCCGTGCTCGCGCAGGAAGTCGGTGCGGTACAGCTTGTTGACGCACAGCGTGTCGTGCGCCAGGCGTGGGCGCTGGGAGGGGCGGGAGACCACCGAGGGCCGCTCGTACAGCTCCGGCTGCCAGGGGACCTCCTGGCCGGACGGCAGCTCACGGCGCACGCACAGGCCGGCCGCGACCGGGGTGCCGTGTGCGACGGCCGCCATGAGCAGCGTGTCGACCGCGCCGGGCGGCAGTACGTCGTCGCTGTCCAGGAACATCAGGTACGGGGCGGTCGCCGCGTCGATCCCGTCGTTGCGCGGGGTTCCGCAGCCGCCGCTGTTGATGTTTCTGCGCACCACTCTCACGCGCGCGTCCTCAGCGGCGAGGGCGTCCAGCAGCTCGGGACTGCCGTCCGTCGAGCAGTCGTCGACCGCTATCACCTCGCGCACGACGCTGCCCTGTGCCAGTGCCGAACGCACCGCGTCCGTCACATGACTGGCGTCGTCGTACCCGATGACGACCACGCTGACCTGTGCATCGTGAGGGTGACCCATCGCATCCACGAGTCGGAACAGTAGGGAATCCTGGTAATTAGCTGTTAAGAGGCGATTAACTCCCTGTGTGGAAGAGGGCAGGAATCGGGTCCGGGTTCCGTGATGGGGCGGTCGATTCCGGTCGGTCCGCAAGGGGGCGTCCGGAGCGCCACAGGCGGACGAAGGACACGGCCGCCGCGGAAGCCAGCAGTCCATTGCGTACGAACATGAGCACACAGCCCACCCAGGTGCTGTGGATGACTTGCCCGTAGTAGGCGGGGTACTCCACGACACTCACCGCGGTCGCCGCCAGGATGAGCAGGGCCACCGGGCGCTGGGTGGTGTGCCGTGACGTCAGGCACACGGCGGCCAGTCCGATCAGCCACACCATGTACTGGGGGCTGATCACCCGGCTCGTCACCGTGAACAGCAGGACGGCCGCGAGCGCCGCGTCGTACGGGGTCGCGGGCGTCCAGCGGCGGGCGCGCAGCCGCCACAGCAGCAGGAGGGCGAAGGCGACCGCGGTCAGCGCGAGCGAGCAGTCGGCGACCGCGTGCACGTGCGGCCCCACGAACTCCACGGCCCCGTACTGGTAGCGCGTGCGCCCCGGCCAGCCGGCCCGGCGCGCGAACATCAGCACCGTGCCGCCCAGGGACTCGATCTGCACGCCACGGCCGCCCTGCTGGCGCAGGAAGTCGAACGGGTTGCTGAACAGGGCCGCGAGCAGGCCGAGCAGCGTGACCGTGGTGACCACGGCCGTCGTCCATGCCTCGCGGGTGGTCCGGCCGCGTGGGGTGCCGAGGAGTGCCAGTGCGGGCCACACCTTCACCAGGGCGCCGAGCGCCGCGAACGCGCCGCACGCGCGCGGGGAGCGCGACAACGTCAACAAGGAGATGACCGCGAAAGCGGTGACCTGTACGTCGTACCGGGCGAGCGGGATGTGCAGCAGCAGCGGCAGGCCCGCCGTCCACAGTCCCGCGCCGCGCAGCGAGCGGCCCGGCCGCATGCCCACGCCCGCGAGGACGAGCGCGATCACCGCGTCCGTGCACAGCGTGAGGGCCACGAACGCCTGAAAGTACGTCAAGTCCGGTACCAGCGCCGGGGAGAGCAGCACCAGGCCCGCGCCCGGCGGATACTGCCACAGGTGGTCACCCAGCGGGAACGCGCCGTGGGTGAGGGTTCCGTACCAGTGGAAGTACAGCTTCCACACCTCGCGGGCGACTCCGCCGCGGCCGAGCAGGACGTACTGGTCGTGGGCGAGCAGCCACAGCATCAGGGCGCGGGTGGCGAGCCATCCGGCGGCGAGGAGAAGCAACCTGTGTCTCTTGCGGACCCTCTTCAAGAGGGGCGCCGGAACGGGCGTGGACGTGGACGCGGGGGGCTGCATGGCACTCTTCAAGGCAGTCTTCAAGGCACTCATCAAACCTGGATGGTAAGCCGTATGGATGCCGCATGTGGGCAGATACGGTGTCAACACCCAGCAAAGGTTGGTTAATCACACAAAATCGCCGCATGTTGAATGCGTCCATGACTCGGTCACCGATGAGGCGTACGGAACACGTGGCCGTCCTCCTGCCCGCGGCCGTCATGTCCGCGTTGGGGCTGTGGGGACTGGACCGCGGCGGTATGTGGCGCGACGAGGCGGCGACGTTCCAGGTCGCGCTCCGCTCGATCCCGCAGATCTGGCGTTTGCTGCACAGCGTGGACGCGGTACACGGCCTGTACTACCTGCTGATGCACGGGGTGCTGGCCGTCCACCCCGGCGAGGTGCTGCTGCGGCTGCCCTCGGTCTGCGGGGCGGCCGCGACGGCGGGCCTGGTCGCCGCGCTGGGCGCGCGGCTCGCCCGGCCGCGGGTGGGGCTGTGGGCCGGGCTGCTGTACGCGGTCACGCCGATGGCCGGGCACTACGCGCAGGAGGGACGCTCGTACGCGCTGGTCGCGGCCGGGGTCACGGGCGCGACGCTGCTGCTCCTACGGGCGGTGCGGGGCGGGAGGTGGTGGCCGTACGGGGTGGTCCTCGCCGTCACGTGTGTGCTGCACGAGTTCGCGGTGCTGGTGCTGCTCGCGCACGCCTGCACGCTGGCGCTCGCGCGGGTGCCGGGGAGGGTCTGGCGGGGGTGGTCGTGCGCGGCCGGGGCCGTCGTGCTGGTGCTGCTGCCGCTGGTCCTGGTCTCACGGGGGCAGGCGGAGCAGGTGGCGTGGCTGACGGCGCCGGACGGGCGGAGCGTGGAGCGGCTGGTGCGGGAGTTCGCGGGGCAGTCACCCGTGGTGCTGGGGCCGTATCTGGTGCTGGTGGGGCTGGCGGTGTTGATGCCTCCGGCGAAGCGGGGGGTCTCTTTGGCGGGGGTGGCGGTGCCCTTGGTTCTGGTGCCGCCGGCGGTGCTGATGGGGGTTTCGCAGGTCACGCCTCTGTACGACGACCGGTATGTGCTGTATTCGCTGGCCGGGGCGCCGTTGTTGGCTGCGGCGGGGGCCGAGCGGCTGGCTGGGGTGGTCGCCCGGCTGCGGGCCGGTGGTCGCCCGCTGCGGGACGCGCCGCGCGTCACCGGTATGGGCCGTGGTCGGGCGGTCGCCCTGCTCGGTGTGCTCGCCGTCTGTGGGGTGGCCCTTGTGCAGTTTCCGCTGCTCAGAGCCGATCGGCGGGCCGCCGATCGACCCGATGACCTCGCCGCTGTGTCCGCCGTCGTGGGGCGCGAGGTGCACCCCGGGGACGCCGTGCTGTTCCTGCCCTCGCTGGAGCGGCGGTCGGCGCTGGCCTATCCGGCGGGGTTCCGTGGCGTCCGGGACGTCGCCCTCGGCGTACCGGCCGCCACGGACGGGACGCTGTACGGGCGGGAGGTGGGACCCGAGGAACTGCGGCGGCGGCTCGGCGGGCTGCCGTATGTGTGGGTCGTCAGCGAACCGTTCGCGCTAACGCCCTCCTGGACCCCCTGGAACCGCACCGACCGCGCCAAACTCGCGGTGGTGAACGAGGACTTCATCACCCGGGAGGAGTATGTGCGCCGCGGCCTCACCCTTCGGCTTTATGTGCGCCGCACGGAGTCCCGGCCCACGACCTGGACGCAGCCCGGCGTTTCCTCCAGTGCCGCCGAGTCCAGGGCTCGGGTCAGCCGGTCCAGGCGGGTGCGCAGGTCCGAGATCTCCTCCAGGTCGAAGCCCGTCGCCGCGGCGATCCGGCGCGGAACCAGCAGCGCCTGCTGCCGCAGCGCCGTGCCCTCGTCCGTGAGGTGGACGTGCACGGACCGCTCGTCCCGGGTGCTGCGCTCCCGCCGCACCAGGCCCGCCGCCTCCAGCCGCTTCAGCAGCGGGGACAGCGTTCCGGAGTCGAGCCGCAGATGCCCGCCGAGCTTCTTCACCGGCAGCTCGCCGTGTTCCCACAGCACCAGCATCACGAGGTACTGCGGGTAAGTGAGCCCGAGGTCCTTGAGTACGACGCGGTAGACGCCGTTGAAGGCCCGGGACGCGGCGTTGAGCGAGAAGCAGATCTGGTGGTCGAGGCGCAGGTACTCCTCGTCCGCCGAGGCCTCGTCCGGGGCCTCGGTGCGCTGGGTCGGCGTGATCGTCATGGCTTCAGGATAACTCCGGCACGTCATTCAATTGTGTACAACTTAATTGTGTGCTTGACTTACTTCTGTGAGGCGGTCCGGACGAACGGAAGGGCCGGCCGCCGGACGTGACTTCGAGAGGGATGGTTTTTCCATGGACGCGCTCTACACCGCTGTCGCCACCGCCACCCACGGCCGCGACGGGCGAGCCGTCACCTCCGACGGCAAGCTGGACCTCGGGCTGTCCCTGCCGGTGGAGCTGGGCGGCGACGGTAAGGGCACCAACCCCGAGCAGCTGTTCGCCGCCGGGTACGCCGCCTGCTTCGGCAGCGCCCTCGGCCTGGTCGGCCGCGCGGCGAAGGTGGACGTCAGCGAGGCCGCGGTGACCGCCGAGGTCGGCATCGGCAAGCAGGGCGAGGGCTTCGCTCTCGCGGTCACCCTGCGCGTCGAGCTGCCGGACTCCGTGGACGAGGTGACCGGCCGCAAGCTGGTCGAGCAGGCCCACCAGGTCTGCCCCTACTCCAACGCGACCCGCGGCAACGTCCCGGTCGAACTGGTCATCGAGTAACCGTTCCTCGGGACTGAGTTCGAGTGAGTCCTGTTGCCTGGGACTCATGCTCACCGAACGCCCAGAAAAGTGCCGGGCGTTCTGGTTCCCAGCTTTATCGCCGCATCCGGGCGGCACACATCGATTGTGCTGTCCGGGAATGCGGGGGCGGCGTCCCTCACGCCCCGGGGTGCCCGGTCAAGGACAGACGGCGTAGGGGCGGACGTTTTTGGCATCCCGTAGGGGGTGGGCCCACCAGGCCGGCTGGTCGAGCATGGACTTGGCCGAACCGTCGCGGGCCGGGTCGACGGCCTTGCCTTCTTCATCGAACTTGTCGTCGTAGCGTGGAAGCTGACCGTATGGCGGACGATGACGGCGTGAACGAGGACTGACAGCTTCCGCGGGACAGTGCCCGTGGAGACTCTTGTTTCCGGTGACGAGGTGAGTGCTGGCCGGCACTCTGGTGTGATGCGGTATCCGGCTGGGGTGGCCTGACTGCGCTGCACCCCCCGACGTGCCGACGCTGCCGCTCTGATCAGGGCAGGTAGGTGCGTTGCCACTCCGCGATCGGCATCCCCTCGGCGGCCTCGGCGAGCGCCAACGCGGATGCGGTCTTCAGCTTCGCCTTGGTGGAGTCGACCCATTCGCGGGCCGCCGGGTAGCCCTGCTGCATGTACTCCAGGCCCTGCAGCATGCAGTCGAGTTTGTCGGCGTCGTGGGCGACGAGGACTTCGAGGCTGTCGCTGTTCTCGTACTCGTGGACGAGGGCCTTGATGCCGTCGGCGACGCCCGGGTGGGAGCCCGCCAACTGGTCGGCGGTGACGGTCTCGTTGGAGGCGGCGGTGATGTAGCGGCGGCCGACCCACGGGATGTCGCCGATGCGGGTCTCCTGGGTGTCGTGGAAGGTGGCCAGCAGCGCCACCTTCGCCGGGTCGGCGCCCTCCATCATGGCCAGCACGGCGCCGATGACAGCCGTGCGCCACGAGTGTTCGGCGATGGTCTCCGGATCCTTTATCCCGGCGATCCACCAGCCGGTCCGCTTGGCGCGCTTGAGCATGCCCATCTCCAGCAGGAAGCCTGCGGTGGCTGTGTCCTGGGGGCTGCGCTGGTCGGTCATGCGGTGTCCTCTCCAAGAGATCAACTTCGGTGCAGTCTCAGACCGTAGTGGACCGATTCGAGCTCGGCACGGGATTGCCGGGAGACGGCGTCACTGTCCAACAGCGTGGTGACCCGCGTGGCGAGGTCGTCGTTCAGGCGCGGGTCGACGATGAGTAGGCCCCGGCGGGCGCCGAGCAGTGCCCACACCGAGTGCACGTTGAGGTCGATACAGCCCAGGTCGGGGGCGAGGCGAGTGGACAGGGCACGCAGCAGGGCCAGGCCGTCCCAGGAGCCGTGGGGGCGTTCGATCATGAAGGTGTCGTCGGCCTGCGGTACGGGGTCCAGGCCCAGCCAGTACGCCCAGTAGTTGAGGTTGGCGGCCTCGCCGATGTCGCCCATGCCGTCGGCGATGAACGCGTGTATGGCGTCGGTGTCGCCGTGGCGGGTCAGGGTCGCGGCGACCGAGCGTTGGTCGGCCCAGTGCGGTGTCCACTCGCCGCGCCTGGGCCGAGTCAGCTTGCGCCGCATGTCGGCCAGCCACATGCCGGTGTCAGGCCGCTGGTCGTAGCCGCACAGGTACAGGGCTTGGCGGCGCAGCAGGGCGCCGGTGTCGCCGGCGTGGTGGGCGAGTTCGGCCGCGCGGCGCATGTGCTGGAAGAACGCTTGGCGCTCGTCGGAGGCTAGGAGCGGCGAGTTGGCGACCGGGCCTCGACGGCGCGTGGGCGCTTCGCTGTCGAGGATGGCAAAGGGGGTTTGGCCGGTGAGCGCCCAGGCGAGCATGTGGGTGGTGTCTCGGGTGACGACCCACCCGGACAGCAGGTGCTGGTGCAGGTCGGCGGTGGGCTGCCCGGCCAGGGCGTGGGAGAGGACTGCGTCGGCGTCCAGCGCCTGATCTAGGAGGAGTAACAGGGTGGGGTCTGCGCCGAGGCGCAGCAGGGTGCGGCGGACGTCGCGGAGCTTGCCGGTCTGGGTGGCGGTCAGCGGGCGACGTCCCGATTCCCAGCCCTGCACGCTGGTGGCGTCCATGCGCAGGTCCTCGGCGAGTTGGGCTTGGGTGCGGCCGGTTCCCTCGCGGATGAGTTTCAGCAGGTGGCCCGCTACGACACCGTGACGGGGCCGTGCCTGACTGGCGGTCAGTGTCGGCTTCCTGCCCTTGGGCGTGTGAGCTGGCATGTGTTTCTCCCCGCGACCGTGGCCGTTGCCGCTACTCGTACCCGCAGTCAGTTCAGTCCGCACCCGCGGGCCCGTACCGTAGCCGGAACCTGGCGCGCACGGCGTGTTGCTGAGGGTAATCCCTGTTTCGGTGTGTCCCGACCGTTCGGGCGATCTCGGCATATGCCGTGCGGGCCTTACCTCTTGGAGATCAGGACGGGGGCGGCGCCCCCATGTAGGGGGAGCACGTGCCTGCAATCACGACTTCAGGCGAGTTGACGACTGATCAGGTGTGGGAGCTGTGGCTGACGCCCTTCCGCAGGTCGGTGGGCGAGGCCCGCCATCAGACCAGGGCGACGCTGACCGTATGGGGCGTGCCCGAGGATGCGGTGGACGTCGCCGAGCTGATCGTCAGCGAGCTGGTCACCAACGCGATCCGCCACTGCGACACCCGCCACCTGGTGCACTTGCAGGTCCGCGATGACGGTGCGGCCCTGCATGTGGAGGTGTCCGACCCGAGCCGTCGGCATCCCCGGCCGGGGGTCGCCTCGCCCGATGCGGAGAGCGGGCGCGGCCTGTTCCTCGTGCGGGCGGTCTGCAGCGAATTCGGGGCGCGTGACCGTGACCCGGTCGGCAAGACCGTGTGGGCGACCGTCCCCCGCTGAAAGCCCCGGCCCGGAAGGGGTGCGTAACCCCGTCCCTCCTCCCTGCCGGGCCGGTTCCCACTACCGCTGGAAGGACCCGCATGACCGTGACCGTGCAAAATCGTGCGCGGGCGCTGTGCCTGGCGCTGGCCGAAGCTCGCCGACGGTGGGGTGCTGTACGACCAGCGGTGGCGGCAGGCGGTCGAGGCGGTGCCCCAGCACCTGTTCCAGGTGCTACACGCGCGGGCGGCCGAGACGGATGGGGCCGGGCAGTGAGGTTCCAGCAGGCTGTCAGCCCGGTCCCCTGGCCGCAGCGGTTACCGGTTCCGCTGCTGCCCGGGCACCACGGCGGCACCGACTGGCTGATCGGCGAATGTTGGCGCTGCGACCAGCCGGGCGTGCCCGTCATGTGGATCGGGCCAGCGCAGACCGACGGGATCAGCGCCCCGTTCTACGCCTGCGAGCCGTGCGTGCAGCGGATCACGTCCCGCATCCACGCCTACCACCATTTCCGGGACAACCCCACCTATCGGGCGTCCTGACCGGGCGCCCCTCACACTCCCCTCTCCGGTGGATGCCACGGCTTGTCGGCTCCCCCCATGGCCAGCGGCTCGCTCACCGGAGAGGGGGGCCACCCACGGCCCGTACGACAAACGGCATTTGGCACGGGCGGAAACGGCGCTGGGGTCACGTTTCCCTCGGAGACCCAGCGCCGGCCGATAGGTCCATGACCCGCCCAGGCGGGTCCTACTGCGACACAGAGGAGAGGCATGTTCCTCCATTCCGGCCGTCTGCCCACGAGCACGGCGGTCCCGCAGGGAACCATCACCCCGCTCCCGTGGGGAGTCGGCCGTATGGCGCCGTACCCCACCATGGCGCCCGAGTACACCACCGCCCGCCTGGACCCGGTCACCCAGACCGCCGTGTTCTTCGACAGCAGCGGCCAGGTCATGGAGATGCCCGGCCATGGCACCAGCACCGGCACCAGCCCGTCCACGGGCACCAGCCCCGACGGGCAGAACCAGGGCGCCACAGACACCGACACGGGGAGTGACGCCGACCAGTGATTGATCCGCGTCCGGTGTTGGTCGTCACCAGCCTGCACGACCCCACCGCCGACGTGGTGATTGGCGAGCTGCACGACCGGGGTGTCCCGGTCGTGCGGCTCGACTCGGGGGACTTCCCCGCATCGCTGTCGGTGGAGGCAGAGATCACTCAGTACGGCATACAGGGCCGCCTCCTCACCCCGTCCCGTACTGCCGACCTGGCCAACGTCCGGTCCCTCTACTACCGTCGGCCGACCGGGTTCGCCTTCCCGCACCTCGACGAGCAGGATGCGCGGTTCGCCATCACCCAGGCGAGGTACGGGCTGGGCGGAGTGCTGGCGTCACTACCCGGCTGCCTCTACGTCAACCACCCGCACCGCATCGGGGACGCAGAGTTCAAGCCGTCCGGACTGGCTGCGGCGGTAGAGGTCGGCTTCCTGGTGCCGCCCACACTCATCACCTCCAGCCCCGACGCCGCCAGAGCCTTCGTCAAGCGGCACGGCTCGGTCATCTACAAGCCGCTGCACAACCCCGTGTATCGAGTCGATGGCGTCTCGTCCGTCGTCAAGGTCGCCGAGGTGACCGCCGAGGACATCGACGACAGTGTGGCCGGCACGGCGCACCTGTTCCAGAGGCGCATCCCCAAGACAGCCGACGTACGTGTCACCGTCATCGGCTCACAGGTGTTCTGCGTCCGCATCGACTCCGACCTCCTGGACTGGCGCACCGACTACGACCAACTGAGCTACACCCCAGTGGAGCCGCCGCCGGGGCTCGAACCGGCACTCCACCACTACATGGACCACTTCGGGCTCGTCTTCGGGGCTTTCGACTTCTGCGTAGGCGAAGACCGGCAATGGTGGTTCCTCGAGTGCACCCCCTCCGGTCAGTGGTACTGGCTGGAGCCTGAGACGGGTCTGCCGATGTGCGCAGCCCTGGCAGACCTTTTGGAGAGGAAGACGTGACCGACCAAGCACAGCTCCATAAGCAGCTCATCGAGAGCATGACGGCGAACGGCAGTCTGTGCACTGAGCCGTGGAAGCGCGCCGCTGATGCGGTGCCCCGGCACGAATTCCTGCGGGGCGGGTTCTTCCGCCCGGTGCCCGGTGCCCGGTGCCCGGTGCCCGGTGCTGTGCCCTCTGCGTGGGCCCCCGTCCTGGAGGGCGGCGAGGGCTGGCTCGAAGGCTGCTACGCGGACGAGTCGCTGGTGACTCAGATCGCGGGCACCATCGTGCCGGCGGACATCCGCGGCGAGATCATGCGGTCGCCGACCAGTTCCAGCACGCTGCCCTCCCTCGTGCTACGCATGCTGGAGGATCTCCAGGTCGAGCAGGAGTCGAAGGTGCTGGAGATCGGGACCGGCACCGGGTACTCGACCGCGGTGCTCTGCGCGCGCCTGGTTGAGGAGTACGTCACCTCGATCGAGTACGACGAGGAAGTGGCCGCGCGGGCGCAGACGGCCCTCGGCCGACTCGGGATGTACCCCACCCTCGTGACCGGTGACGGCCTCCGCGGTCACGCCGGCGGGGCGCCGTACGACAGGGTCATTGCCACCTGCGGCGTGCGTACCGTTCCTGGGGCGTGGATCGAGCAGACCCGGCCCGGAGGGCTGATCCTGGTGACGATCGGTGGCTGGCTCGGCTCGTCGGAGCTGGCGCGCCTGACGGTCCACGAGGACGGCACGGCGTCCGGGCCGCTGCTGGGTGGCGGTGTCAGCTTCATGCTCGCGCGTCCGCAGCTGCCGCCCCCGCTCGGCCTGCTGCCCGACCTCAGCGCGGGCAAGGAGCGTGAGGCCATCATCGGAGCGGATGTCCTGAACGACTGGACCTCTCGCTTCGTCGTGCAGCTCGCAGTGCCGTGTGCCCAGCACCTGACCCTGCAACAGAATGGGCGCACGGAGGACGTGCTGATCGACGCCGAGTCCGGCTCATGGGCCGCCCTCTACGAGGAGTATGGTCGCTGGATGGTCCGCCAAGACGGCTCGAGTGCTCTCTGGGACGCTGTCGAGGAGCAGCTGGGCCGCTGGCGCGCCGCTGGAACGCCCGCGCTCGAGGAGTTCACCGTCAGCGTCACCCCGCAGGGCCAGGCCATCCGATGGTAGGCCCCAAGTCTGCCCCGCTCGTCCGCTTCCCCCGTGGCGGATGGGCGTGAACCAGCGCTTGCACGGCCTCGTACGCCCCGATCGCATACGAGGCCGTACGCATGTCCGCGCCCCGCTGTCCGCGCCCCGCTCAGGGCGTCCGGGTCAGTGCATCGTGGTCGCCCGCCGCCGGTGCCGGGATCGAGGCCGGGGCGTCCGGTTCGCCCAGCATCAGCGTGCGCACCACCCGCTGGGCCGCCCGCCCGTCGTCGAACTCGCAGAACCGCGCCCGGAAGGCGGCCCGCAGCCGCGCCGCGTCCGCGTCCCGCCAGCACCCGGAGGAGAACAGCCACGCCAGCTCCCGGTAGCAGCGCGAGACATGACCCGGTGCGGCCGCCGTGATGTCGAAGTAGGCGCCCCTGCTCGCCGTGAACGCGCCCCAGTCGTCGGCGTGCACGACGATCGGCCGGTCCAGGTTGGCGTAGTCGAACATGAGGGCCGAGTAGTCCGTGACCAGGGCGTCCGAGGCGAGCATCACCTCCTCGACGTGCGGCTCGTCGGTGGCGTCCACGAGCACGCGCCGCCGGTGCAGCTCGGCCAGGCCCATCCCCCGGGCCGGACCCTCCGTGAGCGACGGGTGCAGGCGCACGACGAGGGTGTGGCCCTCGCCCAGGTCCTCGGCGAACCGGGCCAGGTCGAAGCGGTCGACATGGCCGCCCCGTACGTGGTCGCGGCGGGTCGGCGCGTACAGCACCACCATGTGGTCCGCGGGGATGCCGTGCCGGAACCGGAATCCGGCCCCGTCTCCGCGTTTCGCGTTGACGAGGACGTCGTTGCGGGGGCTGCCGGTGCGGGCCGAGGCGAAGCGGCAGGGGTAGGCGCGGTCCCAGACCAGCTCGGAGTGGCGGTTGGCGACCAGGCTGTGGTCCCAGCGGTCGGCGCGGCGCAGCATCTGCGGCACGTCGAGACCGAGCCGGGCGCCCGGTTTGCCCAGCAGGTCGGCCCCCATGTACTTCAGCGGGGTGCCCTGGTGGGTGTGGATGTGGACGCTGCCGGGCCGTTTGGCCAGGGTGCCGGGCCAGTTGACGTTGTTGACGAAGTACGTGGCCCGCGCGGTGACCTGCCGGTAGCCCAGGGAGTCCGGGATGACGTACTCGATGTCCGGCGGCAGATGCTCCACCTGGTCCTCGCGCACGACCCATACGCCCCGGATGTGCGGGGCCAGATCGCGTGCCGCGCGGTGGACGGCGGCCGGATCGCCGAGGACCCCGCGGTGCGAGAACGCCGAGTAGACCGCCAGGTTCGGGTCCAGGGAGCGGTGTTCCTGCACCAGGGACCAGCCGCGCTTGACCCGGCCGGCCGCCACCCCGCGGGCCTGCTGGGCGCGTTGCCCGAGTGCGTCGCGCATGGCGGTGGCGCGCTGTTGGGCCCGGTAGCGGGCGTAATTGCCCTCCAGGACGCGCAGCCCGGCGGGGACCGGCTCCTGTGTGCGGTGCCTGCGGAAGAGGGCGGCCGTGCGGCGGAAGAACTCGCCCTTGTCGCGGGCGGGCAGCCGGTCCGGCTTGGCGAGGATGTCCAGACAGTGCTCGCCCATCTTGCGGTGCAGGCACGGGCGCCAGGAGGCCAGCTCCGGGTGGGCGTCGACGTAGGCGAAGACCCGCTCGTACTGGTCGTGGACGTCGAAGTGCTTTCGGCTGGTGGTGGACAGGATGTTGCCCTGGCGGCGCTGGCGGTAGTTCACGCAGATCCGGTCCAGGGCGGCGATCCGCCGGGCGCTCAGCAGCGTGGGGAAGGTCCAGGGTGTGTCCTCGTAGTAGCCCGGTGGGAAGCGGAAGCCGTGCTCCGAGATGTATGCGCGGCGGTAGACCTTGTTCCAGACGACCATCAGCAGTTCGAGGATCTCGGGGCGTTCGGCCGCCGTGAAGGTGGCGTCGCCGGCCTCGGCGAGCACCCGGGCCAGCGCGTTGCGGCGGGTGCCGCCCCACCAGTAGGTGCGGGCGTAGTCGAACACGAGAACATCCGGGCCATCGGGGCCATCGGGGCCGTCCGGGTCGCCGGTCTCCTCCAGCCGGTCGGCGATCGCGCGCAGCGCGCCCGGGGTGAGCGTGTCGTCGCTGTCGAGGAAGAACAGGAAGTCGCCTGTGGCGTGCGGCATTCCGGCGTTGCGGGCCCGGCCGAGGCCGACGTTCTCCGGCAGGTGCAGCACCCGCACCCGCGGGTCGCGCGCGGCGTACTCGTCGAGGATCGCGCCGCAGTCGTCGGGCGAGCGGTCGTCGACGGCGATCACCTCGAAGTCGGCGTACGACTGTCCGAGCACCGAGTCGAGGCACTCCCGCAGGAAGCCCTGCACCTTGAAGACGGGGACGATGATGCTGAAGCGGGGCACTTCGGTCAGCTCCTCACGACGGCGGGGGCCGGGGCCGGGATGCGCTCGGGAAGCGGGATCACGGGCGGGATCGACTCGGGCGGCTGACCCAGCAGCACCCGGCGTACGACGCGTTCGGCGGCGAGCCCGTCGTCGAACTGGCAGAAGCGCTCCCGGAAGGCGGTGCGCAGGGCGGTGGCGGTCCCGTCCGCGTAGGAGCCGTCGCGGAAGGCCGCCGCCAACTGCTCGGGCGTATGGGTCACCCGGCCCGGCGGTGCCTCCATCAGGTCGAAGTAGACGCCCCGGGTCTCCCGGTAGACGTCCCAGTCGTCCGCGTACACGACGATCGGCCGGTTCAGGTTGGCGTAGTCGAACATGATGGACGAGTAGTCGGTGATCAGCGCGTCCGCGGCCAGGCAGACCTCCTCGGAGGAGCGGTGCCGTGTGACGTCGATGATCCGGCCGCTGCCGCGTGCCGTGCCCCGGTCGTAGAAGTAGTGGGCGCGCAGCAGGACGACATGGTCGTCGCCGATCGCCTCGCAGAACGCCTCCAGGTCCAGTTGCGAGTCGAAGCCGGTGCTGTGGTCGCGGTGCGTGGGCGCGTACAGGAGGGCCGTTCTGCTTTCGGGGACGCCCAGTTCGCGGCGGATGCGGGCGACGTCGTCGGCGGTCGCCGTGTAGTAGACGTCGTTGCGCGGATAGCCGTATTCGAGGACCTCGTAGGAGCCCGGGAACGCCCGCTCCCACATCTGGGTGGAGTGACGGTTGGAGGAGAGGTTGTAGTCCCAGCGGTCCAGGCGTGTCAGCAGCTTGGTGAAGCTTCCGGTCGCGGCGGCGACCACGGGGTACGTCGACTGGTCGACGCCCATCTTCTTCAGTGGGGTGCCGTGCTGGGTCTGCAGGTGCACGCTGCCCGGTCGTTTGACGACGCCGTCCGCGAAGTTGGCGTTGTTGATAAGGTACTTGGCGCGGGCGAGCACGTCCCAGTACGCGCGGCTGCCGATCACCGCGTACTCCACGTCCTTCGGCACGCTGTCCACCGCGGCCGGTTCGACCAGGAACACCGAGCGGATGTGCGGGGCGAGTTCGCGGGCCTTGGTGTGGATCGCGGCCGGATTGCACGCGTAGCCGCGGCCCCAGTACGCGCAGTAGACGGCGAGGTTCTGATCGAGCGGGCGGCGCAGCCCGAGCGCGTACCGGGCGCGGGTGCGCACTACGCGCGGCGTCGGTGCCTTCCGTGTCGCTCTCGCCGCGCTCTGGTTGATGCCCCGCAGCGCCCGGAACGCGTCATAGGCGCCGGACGCGAGCAGTCGGTGCTGCACGCCGACGCTGCCCGCGGGCGGACGGAACCCGGCCGGGCGGTGGCGCCGGTACAGTCGGCCCGCCCGGCGGAAGAAGGCCCGGCGCAGGCGCGCGGGCAGCCGCTCCGGATGCGCGGCGGTCCTCAGGACGACGGAGAAGAGCTGCTCGAACAGCGGCGCCAAACGGTCGGCGGGCAGGGCGAGTTCGGCCGCCCGGACGAGGACCAGGTCGATCTGGTCGAGGAGATCGAACTGGTGTTCGTCAGGGCCCTGTGGCCGACTGCCCTGCCGGCGCACCAGATGCCGTACGCAGACCGTCCGCAGCACCGCGACCCGCTCGGCGGCGAGCGTGACCAGACCACCCCAGCCGATGTCGGTGAAGAGGCCCGCCGAGAAGGTCAGTCGGTGCTCGGCGACGAAGGCGCGGCGGTACGCGGCGCTCCACACCGGGACGGACACACCGGTCAGCTGCGGTGCCCGGTCGGGGGTGAACGCCCCCTCGGGTGCCCTGCCCAGTGGGGGCGTGGACGTCTCGGCGTCCCACCAGTGGACCCGCTCGTGGGCGAAGTAGAGGACGTCGGGTCCGTCAGGGTCACCGGTCGCCGCGAGGCGCGCGTCGATCGCCGCGAGCGCGCCGGGCATGAGGACGTCGTCTCCGTCGAGGAACAGCAGATACGTCCCCGCCGCCGCCCCCATGCCCGTGGTGCGGGCCACGCCGATGCCGCCGGAGGGCGGCGAGGTGAGCGGGACGACCCGGCTGTTCCGCTCGGCGTACGCGGCGGCGACCAGGCCCGCCGGGGAGTCGGGCGCGTCGCAGACCGGGATCAGCTCGAAGTCACCGAAGGACTGGGTGAGGACGGAGTCCAGCGCCTGGGACAGACGGCCGGAGACCCCGGAGGCGGGGACGATGATGCTGAAACGGGGCATTCTGGTCTTTCTCTCGGGCCCCGGTTCCTGCCCCGGGGCCTGTGCATCGTGGGAGTGCGGGGGCGCGGAACGTCAGCGCCCCGGCCGTCCGGCGGGGCGCCAGGTGACGATGGGGGTCCCCTTCGTTCATGGGGGTCCCCCCGCTCCAGCGCAGCCGGGTGTGGGGGAGAAGCCGAGAACCCGGGGGATGGTGGCAGTGGGCCTGCGTGGCATCGCGGACCTCCGGAGCTCGGGGATCAGAGGGTCTCGGCGACCGGCACCCGGCGGCCGGGCACCGGAACGGTCGTCAGCGCGCCACCGAGCGGCACGGTCGACAAGGGCACGGTGGACAGGGGCACGCTCGGCAGCGGCACGGTCCGCAGGCCCGCCGCGGCGGACGGGACCGGGTGGCGCTGGGACAGCGGCACGACAGCGGGCAGCCAGGCGCTCTCCCCGAGCACGACCCGGCGCACGATCCGCTCGGCGGCGCGCCCGTCGTCGTACGCGCAGTAGCGCTCGCGGAACCGGGACCGCAGCTGCGTCGAGCGCGAGCCGCACCAGTGCCCCGTGGCGAAGATGTCGATCAGCTCGTCCTCGTCGCGCGCGACCGCGCCCGGCGGGCAGGCGCGCACGTCGAAGTAGGTGCCCCGGGCCGCCTCGTACGCCTCCCAGTCGTCCGCGTACACCACGATCGGCCGGTCGAGGTTGGCGTAGTCGAACATCAGCGACGAGAAGTCGGTGATCAGCGCGTCCGAGGCCAGGCACACCGACTCGACGCTCGGGTGGCCGGAGACGTCGATCACCCGCCCGCCGGCGGCCCTTGCCAGCGGCTCCCCGTACGAGGGGTGGGCGCGGGTGAGCAGCACGAAGCGCGGGCCCAGCCGACGCAGGAAGCGCTCCAGGTCGAGGCCGCAGTGCCGGCCGCGGTGGTAGTCGCGGTACGTCGGCGCGTACAAGAGCGCCGCACAGCCGTCGGGGATGCCGAACGTCTGGCGCAGCCGGGCCACGTCCGCCGAGGTCGACCGGGCGAAGACGTCGTTGCGGGGGAGCCCGTACTCCAGCGTCGTGTAACCGGACGGGAACACACGCTCCCAGACCAGGGTGGAGTGACGGTTGCCGGACACGACGTAGTCCCAGGTGTCGGCGGAGCGCAGCATCCGGTCGACGTCCGTGCCACGGGCGGCGGCCGGACGGTCCTGCAGATCCAGGCCCATGCGCTTGAGCGGGGTGCCCTGCCGGGTCTGGATCAGGACCTGGCCGGGGCGCTTGACCACGCGGGGGTCGAAGTCGGCGTTGTGCACGAGGTACTTGGAGCGGGCCAGCGCCGTCCAGTACGCGGCCGAGCCGGCGCGCAGCCGCCGCGTGGCCACCGGGATGGTGTGGTGGTGCTCGGGCCGCGCGATCCACGCGGTGCGGATCTGCGGGACCAGGTTGCGGAACGCCGACTCCAGGGCCCCCGGGTTGCAGCCGTACGCGCCCCCCGCGTCCCGGGTGAAGACGGCACGGTCGGCGCGCAGCGGCAGGCGCAGTTGGATGCGGTAGTGCGCCTGGAGCGCGGTGGCGGCGATGCGGCGGCTCGCCCTGGAGAACAGGCGCTTCACGCCGCGCCCGAACCGGGTGGTCCGGGACAGCAGACGGTAGGTGCGGTGGCTGCCGAGGCGGATCAGCAGATGGCGCAGGCGCATGGGGGCGCCCGGGACGCGGTAGCGGCGGTAGTGGGCGCGTGCCAGGCGCAGGAACTCGGCGCGGCTGTCGCGGGGCAGCCGGCCGCGGCGGGCGAAGACCGTGGTCAGGTGGTCGACCATGCGGCGGAACAGCACCGGCCGCCAGCGGGCGAGTTCGGGGCGCTCGTCGAGGTAGGAGAAGACCCGGTCGTACTGGCCGAAGACGTCGAAGTGCTTGCGGCTGGTCGAGCCGAGGATGCTGCCCCGGCGGCGCTGGCGGTAGTGGACGCAGACCCGGTCCAGGGTGGCGATCGTGTCCGCGGTCAACAGCACCGGGAACGTCCAGGGCGTGTCCTCGTAGTAGCCGGGCGGGAAGGTGAAGCCCTCGCGCTCGACGAACTCACGGCGGTACGCCTTGTTCCAGACCACCATCAGCAGTGAGAGCAGACCGGGGCGGTCCTGGAGGCGGAAGGGCGCCGGGCCCTGCTCGGTGAGCAGCCCGGCGAGCTGGTTGCGGACCGTCCGGCCCGTCCAGTACGTACGGGCGTAGTCGAAGACCAGAACGTCCGGGTCGGAGGTCTCCTTCAGCCGGTCGGCGATGTCCTGGAGCGCGTCCGGGGTGAGGGTGTCGTCGCCGTCCAGGAAGAGCAGATAGTCCCCGGTCGCCTGTTCGAGACCCGCGTTGCGGGCCCGCCCGAGACCCACGTTCTCCGGCAGGTGCAGCGGGCGGACCCGGGCGTCACGGGCGGCGAACTCGTCGATGATCGCGCCGCAGGCGTCGGGTGAGCGGTCGTCGACCGCGATCAGTTCGAGGTCCGTGTACGACTGTTCCAGCACGGATGTGAGGCATTCCTGCAGATACGCCTGAACCTTGTACGCGGGGACGATGACACTGAACCTGGGCAAGGGGCATCCATGGGGATCGGCGCGGGCATACTGCCCGGAAACGGCCGATGGGGTGGTTTGGTTACGCCGTATGCGGCATACGGGGGAACGCCGCAGGAAACCCCAGGTGAACGACGAGGGGTGGACCGGCGCCCGGCCCACCCCCTGAACTGCCGTGCGGTGAGCATCTCTTGACGGACTGCTTGCTTGACCGGGTGACGGACTACTTGACGGCGCCCGCCATGACGCCCGACACGAACTGCCGCTGGAACGCGAAGAACACGGCCAGTGGGATCACCATGGAGATGAACGCGCCCGGCGCCAGGACGTCGATGTTGTTGCCGAACTGGCGTACCTGAGTCTGCAGCGCCACCGTGATCGGCTGCGTGCCCGACTTGGTGAACACCAGGGCGACCAGCATGTCGTTCCATACCCACAGGAACTCGAAGATGCCGAGGCTCGCGATCGCCGGACCGCCGAGCGGCAGTACGACCCGGGCGAACAGCCGCAGTTCGCCCGCGCCGTCGAGACGAGCCGCCTCCAGCAGCTCACGGGGGATCTCCGCGAAGAAGTTCCTCAGCAGGAACACCGCGAAGGGCAGGCCGAAGCCCGTATGGAAGAGGATCACCCCGAAGACCGTG
Source organism: uncultured Streptomyces sp. (assembly GCA_965654005.1). Taxonomy (GTDB): domain Bacteria; phylum Actinomycetota; class Actinomycetes; order Streptomycetales; family Streptomycetaceae; genus Streptomyces. The sequence continues at coordinate 24,649 of CBFHCJ010000009.1, forward strand.
CCGAACAGGCCGATCTTCCCGAACAACTCGGCGATCGGGATCAGCGCCACCTGTACGGGGACGACGAGCAGTCCGACCACGCCCAGGAACCACCAGTCGCGGCCCGGGAACTCCATCCAGGCGAAGGCGTAGCCCGCGAGGGAGCCGATCACCACGACCAGGATCGTCGCCGGAACCGTGATCAGGACCGTGTTCACCAGGGAGCCGGTGATGTCGCTGTTCTCCAGGAGCTTCTGGTAGCTCTCGAACGTGAGTTGCGAGGGCTTGCTGAAGACCGTCCACCAGCCGGACCCGCTCATGTCGGCCGGCTTGCGCAGCGAGGCGAGCAGCAGACCGACCGTCGGCACCAGCCAGAACAGGCCGACCACGATCAGGAAGACCCGGACCAGGCCGCCGCTCACCGCGGCCGTGACCCGCTCACCGAGTGACCGCTTCGCCTTGACGACCGTGACGGGCGCCGCCTTCGGCGGACTTCCGGCATGCGTCGTCATCGCCGCACCTCCCGCCGCAATCCACGGATGTTGAAGAGCATCACCGGGAGGACGAGCAGCAGCAGGAGCACCGCGATCGCGCTCGCGATGCCCGGCTGGTCCTCCGAGAAGCCCTTGCGGTACAGCTCCAGGGCCAGCACGTCGGCGTCGTCCTGGGACGAGCCCGGCGGGATGATGAAGACCAGGTCGAAGATCTTCAGCACATTGATCATCAGCGTGACCGTGACCACCGCGAGCACGGGCGCCAGCAGCGGCACGGTGACCCTGCGGAACACCTGCCACTCGTTCGCGCCGTCCACCCGCGCCGCCTCCAGCAGTTCCCGGGGCACACCCGCGAGTCCCGCCGCGATCAGCACCATCGCGAAACCGGCCCACATCCATACGTACGCGCCGATGACCGCGGGCGTGACGAGCGCCGGGCCGAGCCAGTCGACGCCGTTGTACGGCTCCCTGAAGTTGCTCGCGGGCAGCCTCAGTCGGGCCCCGTCGGCGGCGGCCGGCAGTGTGAACGTCCCGTCCGCGGCGGCCTTGACGGAGGCGACCACCTTGCCGTCCTTCACCGCCTCGATCCTCATCCCCGCATAGCCCTGCTCGGACGGGTCGACCGTGCCGAGCCTTCCGACGCCCTTGCCGCGGGTGAAGTCCTGCCAGGCCGTTCCGGTGATCTTCCCGGGCTCCGGCCTTGCCTGGACGGCCTTCCTCGCGTTCTTCGGCATCTGGTCGGGGGCGACGCCCACGAGGGGGAGAGCCACGGACTCGCCCGTGTGGACCGTGGCCCTGGTGACGAACCCGCCGCTCTGTGCCAGCAGAGGCGACTGGCGGCCCGGGTGCGCCTTCGGGAACGCGGACGACGCCGCGAACGTGTCATGGACGCCCACCCACACCGCGTCGGCGACGCCCCTGTCCGGGTCCTGGTCGTACACCAGCCGGAAGATGATCCCCGCCGCGAGCATCGAGATCGCCATCGGCATGAAGACGACCAACTTGAACGCCGTGCCCCAGCGCACGCGTTCGGTCAGCACCGCGAAGATCAGACCCAGCGCCGTAGAGACCGTCGGCGCGAACACCACCCAGATGATGTTGTTCTTCAGGGCGGTGCGGATGCCGTCGTCCGTGAACAGCGCCTTGTAGTTGTCGAACCCGGCGAAGGAGTGGCCGGGCCGGTCGAGGAAGCTGCGGATCAGCGAGTACCCGATCGGGTAGACCACGAGCGCACCGAGCAGCACCAGGGCGGGCAGCAGGAACAGGGCCGCCACGATCTTGCGGGTACCGGTCACGCTCTTGCGTTGACGGGGAGCGGGGGGCGTCGCCGGGGTCTCGGCGGCGCCCCCCGCGGCTGCCGACGTCATCGCCGGATCAGCTCCCGCTCCCGTACGCCGCCGCCGCGTCCTTCTCCAGCTTCGCCTGGGTGCCCGCGACGTCCTTCGGGTTCTTCAGGAAGTCCTGGAGGTCCTTCCACTCGCCCTTGCCGGGCGTGCCGCCGAAGGCCTGCGGGGCCTGGTCCGACATATCGAAGCGGAAGTCGTCACCGGCCGCGATCAGCGCCTTGGCGATCTTCTGCTGTACCGCGTTCGGATACGCGGACAGGGCGACCGCCTTGTTCGGCGAGAGATAGCCACCGAGCCTGGCCTGGATGGTCGCGGCGTCCGGCGAGGCCAGGAAGGTGACCAAAGCCTGCGCCGCCTTGGAGTCCTTGAAGATCACGGCCGCGTCACCGCCGGAGACCACGGGCGCCTGGCTGCCCACCGCCGGGAACGGGAACACCTTCGCGTCCGTGCCGATCTTCGCCTTGGTCTCCCCGATGTTGACCTGCGCGAAGTCGCCCTCGTAGACCATTCCGGCCTTCGGCTGGTCGCCGCCGGTGAAGGTCTGGGTGACCGACGCCGGGAACTCGGTCTGCAACGCGCCGTCGGCGCCACCCGCGATGAAGTCCTTCTTGCCCCAGATCCGGGCGAGTGTGGTCAGCGCGTCCTTCACGGACGGGTCCGTCCACTTGATCTTGTGCTGGGCGAGCTGGTCGTACTTCTTGGGGCCCGCCTGGGAGAGGTAGACGTTCTCGAACCAGTCGGTGAGGGTCCAACCGTCGGCGCCGCCGATCGAGAAGGGGGTGACCCCGGAGTCGTAGACGGCCTGGGCCGCCGTCAGCAGCTCCGGCCAGGTCTTCGGCTCCTTGGCGCCGGCGCCCTCGAAGACCTTCGCGTTGTACCAGATCAGGGACTTGTTGGCGGCCTTGTAGTAGACGCCGTACTGCTTGCCGTCGACCTTGCCGATGTCCTGCCAGCCCTGCGAGTAGTTCTTGCCGAGTTCCGCCTGGGCCTCGGCGCCGAGGGGCTTGGCCCACTTCTTCTCCACGGCCTGCTTGATGGCGCCGGGCTGCGGGAGCAGCGCGACGTCCGGCGGCTGACCGCCCGCGATCTTCGAACCGAGGAAGTTGATGATCGGGTCCTGGGCCGGTACGAAGGTGACCTTGGCGCCGGTGCGCTTCTCGAACTCGGCGAGCACCTTCCTGAAGTTGGCCTGCTCGGTGCCGGTCCAGACGGCGGCGACCTCCAGGCTTGCGCCGTTCAGTCTGGGAAGGGTGACGGTCGTGCCGGTTTCCGTGGCTCCGCTGCTCTTGTCGCTGCCGCCCTTGTCGCCGCTGCTTCCGCCGCACGCGGTGAGCGAGAGCGCCAGCGCTCCCGCGGCGACGGCGGCTGCGGCCTTGGCAGCCCTGTCTGTCCGGATGGTGCTCCTCGTGCTGCGCATCACTGCCCCGTTCTTCGTGCCCTCGTCGAACGTGCGAGTGTTGTCCCGCGCGCTCTGGTCTACGCGGGGTTCGTACGGGGCGGCAAGAGCGCCTGCGCTGTCAAGCGGGGGATCGTGACCGCGTCGTGACGTGGGACAGCCCTGCCCCGTCCGGCGTTCGAGGACGAGCCACCCTGGCCCGTCCGGCGTTCGAGGACGAGGCCGTCAGCCGATACGGGGGTCCGGGGGCGGAACCCCAGGGGACGGGAAGGGCAAGGGCGGCCGGGGCACTAGAGCAGCGAGGGCACCTCCACCGCAGACACCGACCGCGCCGCCCTCTCCAACGCACTGGCCAGCAACGCCAAGTCCGTGGGCCCGTTCCCCAGTTCACGCACGGGTCGCCGCGCCGGCGGATCCCCCATCCGCTGCCACTCCAGCGGTACGACCGTCGGGCGCTGGGTCGCCGTGCGAGGGATGCGTCCTGTGATCCGCCCCCCTTGGAAGGGCGTCACCTTGCCGTCGGCGCGCGTCAACTGTCCACGCCCCGGAGCCGGTTCGTCCACCCCCGACGACACCACCTCCAGGGTGATACGGAGCGAGGCCGCCCGGGTCGGTCCCCACTCCGCCGCCCGTCCGCCGGGGCTCGCGGCAGCGACCAGGTGCACCCCGAGCCGCTCCCCGTCCCGGGCCACCGCCTCCAGCGCCCGTACGACCGACCCGGCCGCCGGTCGGCCCGGCGATCCCAACGCCGGGGACAGCAGCGCGTCCAGGTCGTCGACCAGGACGACCAGCCGCACCAGCGGCGGCCCGGCCTCCGTCGGCTGCCGCGTCGCCGCCGGCCGCAGCCGCAGCGTCGTACTCGGCGGTGTGTCCAGGTCGCCCGAGCCCGTGCCCGTGCCCGTGCCCGAGGTCGAGGTCGAGGTCGAGCGTGAGGCCGTGCCCGAGGTCGAGGTCGAGCGTGAGGCCGTGCCCGAGCCCGAGCGTGAGGCCGTGCCCGAGGTCGTGCCTGCCGCCCGCTGTGGCACGATCCGGCCCGACACCTCCCGCTGCCTGTGCCACTCGCTGAAGCCGATCTGCCCCAGCAACTCGGCCCGCCTCTTCAGCTCGGCGCTCAGCGATTGCGCGAACTCCCGCATGCGCACGGGATCGTTGGCAGCCAGATGCGTGGTGACGTGCGGCAGGTCCGTACAGACCCGCAGGCCGTCGCCGCCGGTGCCGCCGTTCGCCCCGCAGCCGAAAGCGTCGACAAGCACGATCCCCAGCCGGTCCGGGCGTTCGGCCGACGCGAACGACGCGGCGATCGACCGCAGCAGCTCCGTACGACCGCTGCCGCGCGGCCCCTCGACCAGCAGATGCGGCCCCTCGGCGGCGAGGTCCAGACACACCGGACCGCGCGGCCCGGCGCCGAGCACCGTCCAGGCGCGCCCACCCGGCGCGTTCTTGTCGTCCGCCGCGTCCGCCCAACGTGCCATCAATGACGCCGGGGTGGCCCGAGCCAGCCCCAACTCGTCCAGCAGCCGCGCCGCTTGCGGCAACGGCGCGGACACGCGCGTGTGCCGGTCCCCGCCACCGTCCGTGCGCAGCGGGGCGAGCGCCCGTGCGAACCGCTCCGCCCAGGCCGGGGACACCGCGTCCACGGCGGCCACCGTGCCGTGCCCCACGGGAGCCCGCAGCCCACGCGTGGCGTTCGCGCTGCCGCCCGGCGCGACCCGCAGCAGCCGCAGTGCCGTCGCCACGTCGCCGCTCAGCAGCGCGACCGCGCCGCACTCACGGAACACCGGGGAGGCCGCGCACGCCGCCTCGTACGTCTCCGTCACGGGCGACGCGGGTGAGGCGGACGGCGCCTCCGCGAGGCAGACGACATGGATCCCGGCCCGCGCCCCCTCCTGCGCCAGCCGCACCACGGCCTCGCGTACGCCGGCACCGCCAGGGTCGCCGTCCACGACCACCACGGTGTACGGCCCCGGGAAGCCACCGTCCGAGTCGTCGTCCCGCGCCCAGGAGGGACGGTGGGCGGCGCCGCGCTCGGAAGGGCCCTCGCCCCGAGGGGCGGAGAGGGTGCTCGGGCCGGCCGTGGGGTGACGCCGGTCCGCGGCGGGGCGGGACGGGTCGGTCGACGGGCTGCCCGGACCGGTCGCACGGCCCCCGCCCGTCAGGCCGCCCGGCTCTCCCACATGGTCCTCCAGACGGCGCAGCAGCTCCTCCGTGCGGGCCACCGCCTGTTCGCGGTCGTACGCCAGCAGGAGCCGGCAGTCCTGGCCGTGGGCCGGGCGGAGATGCGGGAGCCAGCCGAGCCAGGACCAGTCGGCGGTGCGCTCCTCCAGCGGGCGTGCGCGGTCCGAACTGATCAGGACCAGCTCCAGCGTGTCGGGGGAGTGCAGCGCGGCCAGCTGCGCGACCACCGCGCGCGCCAGCCCCACCAGCCGCGCCCGGGGCCCCGCGATGCCCAGCGCCCCCGCCTCGCGCAGCCCGGCGGTCACCGGCACAGCGGGCAGCAGCCCCGAACCGTCCGGCGCCGCCCGGTCGGCCGTGCCCAGCCGCACGGTGAGCGCCTCCGGGTGTCCGGGGCCGCGCTCCCACAGCCGTGGGCCCGGGCCGAGGGCGGTCAGCAGCAACGCCGCCGGGTCCGGCCACTTCTCCGGTGCCCACAGGCCGGGGGACGCCGACCGTGGCACACCGCCGTCCTCGCCGTACGCGTCCTGTCCCGTACCGCCCCGTTCGTCGCGCCCGCCGGTCAGGCGCCGCGCCCAGACCATGAACCCGCCGCGTCTGCGCACCCCGTGCGGCACGTCCGTTCCGCGCGGCGGGGTGCCCTTGCGCGTGCCCTCGTCCGTCCCGCCCTCGGAGCCCTGATCCCGGCTCTCGATCCGCGGGGCTCCGCCCTGTCCGGGCACGACCGGCGCAGTGGGGGCACCTCCCTGCTCATGGGGAGAAGCCGAGAGCCTGGGGGAGGGCGGCTCCATGGGTCCGTGCTCCTGCGCCTCGGGGACCATTCCGCCGGAGGAGCCCCAGCCGGTGACGCCGAAGCCGTGATGTGTGTCTCCGGAGAGGCCGTCGGCCCGGGCGGGACGGTCGCGGTCCGTGGCCGGGCGTCCGCCCCGGGAGGCGCCGTCGTCGGGGGAGCGGTGCCCGGAACCGGTGCGGCCGTCGGCGCCCGAGTCCCCGACGTCCGACCCCGCGGTGCCCCCCATGCGCGCGTGGGGCACGCTCGCCGACGTCACCGCTCGCGCGGAACCCTCAGGACCCGCCGAGCCCTCCTCGCCGGAGACCCGTACATGTCCCTCCCCGTCCGGAGCCGTCTCCACGGATCGCGCCCCGCCGGGCGGGGCCAGCCGCAGGGCCGACTCACCGAGGCGCAGCAGGGCGCCGGGGGCGAAGCGCACCGGGCGGTCGGTCACCCGCCCGCCGTCCAGCACCGTGCCGTTCGTGGAGCCCAGGTCGGCGACCGAGACGCGGCCGTCGGCGGCGACCGTGACCGCGCAGTGCAGCCGGGACACGTCCGGGTCGTCCAACGGGACGTCCGCGTCTGCGGAGCGGCCGATCCGGATCACGCCCCCGTGCAGCAGATGGACACCGCCCGCGTCCGGGCCCGCGACCACGTGCAGCTGCGCCGCGTCCTCGTCCGGCTCGGGGCCGGGCTCCGCGGGGGCGCCCAGGGTCAGCACCGCGCCGTCCAGCAGCGGCGGCTCGCCCAGTGTGCAGCGCTGTGCGTCCAGCCGCTCCACGCCCGCGTACAGCACCACGGGTCCTGAGCCGAGCTCTCGGCTGCGCTCGGGCTGCGCGGTGCCTCCATCGCCGCCGACCGCCGAGGCCAGGCCCGAGGCCACCGAGGCCAGCGCCGTCCCGGCGGGCGCGGTGACCAGCACGTCGCAGCTCGCGGCGCGCGCCCCTGACTCCGGGCGCGGGCCCAGCGGGTCTACGACGGTCAGCCGGATCTGCATAGCCGTCAGCGGTCCCTTCTGCTTGGATCCGCGGTTCGCCTACGGGGCGTTGCAGTAGCCATATGCGGCTACCGCCGCGTGGCCGTGTCGAGACCGAGACCGTGCTCAGCCCTTCGGGCCTCCGCGTTCCCCCAGGCTCTCGGCTTCGCTGGAGCAGGGGGGACCCCCATCGCCCTCGACATCAACGCGCCCCTTCGGCTCCCTCGCGTGCGGGCGCCCGCGGACGGAGACGGAGCCGCGCCGCGGTCCCACCGCGGACTTCCCCCACCGCACACGAGCACATCGGCCAGTACGGAATGCATCCTCGCACCTGCCACTGACAACGCGCCCGCCACCCATGACCAAGTGATCTTGATTGGTCGGCTCTGCCCGCAAAAGTGCCCGACCAGTGCCCGGTAAATGTTCGCTCGAGATCGGTCACGCCCCGATCCGGCAACCAAGTGGACCGAGGCGAGCGTCCTCTCGTCGAACGCGTGTGTGACGTGCGTACGTACGCCGCCACATACCCCAGTTGTGCGACACAAGACGGCTGTGAAACGCGACCGCGGAGGCACAGACTGCCGACAGCCCGGTGCCAGGTCCTGCGGCACTACAGTGGGTCGGAACACCGGTAGCACGGTGGACGGACCGGAAGAGCAAGCAGCAGGGAGCGCATGACGTGCGGCCGGTAGGCAGCAAGTACATGCTCGAGGAGCCGCTCGGACGCGGCGCCACGGGCACCGTCTGGCGAGCCCGCATGGGGGTCCCCCCTGGCGCGGAGCCTGCCGGAGCCCCTCGGGGGAGTGAGACCGCGGGCGCCGAGGCGGCCGTCGCGGGCCGGCCCGGCGAGACCGTGGCGATCAAGGTTCTCAAGGAGGAGCTGGCGAACGACGCGGACGTCGTGATGCGGTTCCTGCGGGAGCGGTCCGTCCTGCTCAGGCTGACCCACCCGAACATCGTGCGGGTGCGGGACCTGGTGGTCGAGGGCGATCTGCTGGCGCTGGTCATGGACCTCGTCGACGGCCCCGACCTGCACCGCTGTCTCCGCGAGAACGGCCCGTTCACGCCGGTCGCCGCCGCCCTGCTCACCGCCCAGATCGCCGACGCGCTGGCCGCGAGCCACGCCGACGGCGTCGTACACCGCGACCTGAAGCCCGCGAACGTGCTGCTCAAGCAGGCCGACGGCCAGATGCACCCGATGCTCACCGACTTCGGCATCGCCCGTCTGGCCGATTCGCCCGGCCTCACACGCACCAGCGAGTTCGTGGGCACGCCCGCGTATGTCGCCCCCGAGTCGGCCGAGGGCCGCCCGCAGACCTCCGCCGTCGACATCTACGGCGCCGGAATCCTGCTGTACGAGCTCGTCACCGGGCGTCCGCCGTTCGGCGGCGAATCGGCCCTGGAGGTGCTCCACCAGCACCTCAGCGCCGAGCCGCGCCGCCCGTCGACGGTGCCCGACCCGCTGTGGACCGTGATAGAGCGCTGCCTGCGCAAGAACCCGGACGAGCGGCCCAGCGCCGAGAACCTGGCGCGGGCGCTGCGGGTCGTCGCCGAGGGCGTCGGCGTGCACGCGAACTCCGCGCAGATCGCGGCCGCGGAGGGCGTGGGCGCGCTGCTCGCGCCGGACCCCGCCCCGGCCGCCGTGCCCGGCTCGGCCGACCCCACGCAGGTGCTGCCGCACAACGCGGGCGCGTACGACCCGAACGGGGCGACCAGCGTCCTGCCGCACACCGGCGCGGCCGACCCGACCGCCGTGCTGCCGAACCGGGGTGCCGCCGACCCGACGGCCGTCATGCCGCCGGTGCCACAGCACCAGCCGGGCGGAGAGCCCCGGCCGGAGGAGCCGCACCCCTGGCAGAACCAGTTGCGCGCGGCCCGTGACCGCAACGAGCAGACGCAGGTCCAGGCGTACCTCGACCCCGGCGAGGACCCGCTGCGCCGCCGCCCG
>CBFHCJ010000010.1:0-31287 GCA_965654005.1 uncultured Streptomyces sp.
CGCCGTATCAACACCGGACCTCTCAGCATCGGCGCCCAGGAGAACGACCAGCTCGCCGGGAAGCCGGTGCGCATCGCCCCCTTCCACGTGTGCACCGCCTGCGGAGCCGCGAGCGCCGACGGACGGCCGGTCTTCGACGACGACCGGGACGCCGTCGACAACTCCGCCAACCGCCAGCGCGAACTCAAGCACCACACTCCCTGGTGCCCGTTGCGGCGCGGCAAGAAGGGCGTACCCCAGGAACCGGTCCTGCTTGCCCACGAGCTGGAGACCGAAGCGCTGCGCATGCTGCTGCCGGCAGCGACTGTCCTCGTCGAGGAGAAGGTCCACTCCTTCCAGGCGGCCCTGCGCCTGGGCGTGGACGGCGCCTTCGGCGGTGACCCGCAGCACCTCGCCACCACCCTCGCGACCATGCCGGACCGTGACACCGCGGAGACACGGCACTTCCTCGTCCTGTACGACCGTCTCCCGCACGGCACCGGCTACCTGGACCGGCTCACCGACCCCGCCGCCTTCCGCCAGGTGCTGGAGGGCGCGCGCCGGCTGCTCGTGGAGTGCCCCTGCAACGAGGAGGGCGGGCCGGCCTGCCACCGCTGCCTGTATCTCTACGCCGACGAGCAGTACATCGAGCGCGTCTCCCGCCAGGCCGCCCTGGAGATCCTCGACGAACTCCTGGGCACCGACACCGACGCCTGGGACACCAAGAAGGTCGGCAACACCGATCAGATCGGTCTAGACGGACAGGTCGAGTCCGATCTGGAGGCACGCTTCCTTAAGGCCCTCCGCGGGTGGGCCGGACAGCGAGGCGACGCCGTGCTCGAGGAGAGCGGCGACAACAGCGCCTATCTGCGTCTGGACGAGCTCGGCACCGTGCACGGCTGGCGTCTGACAGCGCAACGCAACGAGGGTTACACCCGTACCGACTTCACCTTCGAACGCGTCGACGGCCCCAAGCAGAAGATCACCGTCTACCTCGACGGACACCGCTTCCACGCCTCTCGCCGACACAACCGGCTCGCTGGCGACGCCGACAAACGCAACCGGCTCCGGGCCGAGGGGAGAATCGTCTTCCAGCTCACCTGGGACGACCTCGACGCCTTCGAGCGGCAGACGAACACGGCGGAGTCCGGCGCGGGACGCGAGGCGGCCGAGCCGGTATGGCCGCCGTACCCGCGCAGTGCCCAGGACCTCGCCAAGCAGCTCTACGCCGACCGTGGCGGCGACGACCTCGCGACCACCGCCTTCACCGACCCGATGACCATGCTCCTCGCCTACCTGCGCAGCTCGGACGACGCGGCCTGGGGCAAGCGGGCATCAGCCATGGTCGGCGGGCTCCTCGGAACCGGCCAGGAGATCCTCGTCGGCAACGGCACGCCCGACCAGACGCGTAAGACGCTCAGTGGTCTCCTCGACGCCTGGGGCCGCACCGACGGCATCGACCCGGCGCCAGTGCAGGGCACTGGCACGCTCAACCTGTTCCAGACCAGCGACCAGTCCGGTCTCCCCGTCGCCTTCCTCGTCGATGCGGCCACCGGCCACTGGTCCGCACTGGCCTGCCTTGACGACACCGCACGCGACCAGCTCGGCACGCCCGAACACAAGGCGCGCTGGCGCTCCTGGCTCCAGTGGTCCAACATCCTGCAGTTCCTTGCCCACGACGGCGGCGACGGCATTCAACTCACCACAGCCACCGCAGCAGGCTTCGACATCTCGGTCCTCAAGGCCTTCGGCGGCCTCGGTGAACTCGAATCCCTCGTCGTGCGGTACGGCACCGGCACACCCGCACCGCAGCCCGTACCCGCGGAAGCCTCCAACGAGACTCCTCTCGAAGCAGCGGTGCGGGATCTGCTGTGGGACCGGGAGATCCTCGAATACCTCGACGAGGACGACCCCAACTCCCCCCTCACCCGGCTCGCCCACGTCTTGGCCGACGGCGGCAAGAAGGCCCCCGCTTACGGCTACGAGCTCGGCGAACGCGGATGGCTCGCCGACTTCGTCTGGGACCACGGCACTCCGCGGATCGCCGTCATGGCCGAGCCGTACGACCAGGAGGACGAGGAGAGCAACAAAACCTGGAGCGCCTACCGTGACGCTGGATTCACCATCCGCTCGGCCGACGACTGGCTCGCCGATCTCGATGCTCTGCTGGGCGTGCTCCCCGACGCCACCGTCCGTCCCGACTCCGAAGAACAGAGTGCCGCACGATGACCGCACGCCTGAGCCTCTACCAGAAGGCCGAGAACGAGCTCTACAAGATGGACTCGTCGGTCAAGACGAAGTTTTACGACTTCTGTCACCAGTTCCGTCTCGACCCCGATCACCCCAGCCTCGACTTCAAGCCCCTTAAGGGCGACGGCCGGATCTTCCGCGCCAAGATCGACCGTTCGTACCGGGCGCTGCTGGCCCGGGCGGGGGTCGGCGCTGATGGCGTCCAGCAGTGGCTGATCGTCGCCGTCCGCCACCGCAAGGACGTTTACGAAGAACTCACCGTCGCCATCAACCGGATCACCGGCGAGATCGAGTTTGTCGATCTCGGCGTCGTCGGTCAGAGCGTCCTCCAACGCGCGGGACTCCAACTCACGCCGGCCAAGGACGAGCACACCGCACCGGTCGAGCCCACGCCTGCCCCAGTCGTGACGCCCCAACCGGCTGCCCCCGCCGAACCGCTCCTCGTCGGCTGCACCCCCGAGGACCTGCGCCGGCTTGGTGTCGCCGACGCCCTCATCGGCCCGGCCCTCGCCGTCACGACCGACGAGGAATTCGACCAGCTCATCGCCGGCGCCCCGCGCCTGACCGCCGAGGTCCTCACCGGCCTCGGCTCCGGCATGTCCGTCGACGAGGTCGAGCGTGAGATCACCCAGCCTGCCTCCACCGAGCTCGAACCGGGCTTCGAGAACGACATGGCGGCGGCCCTCACCCGTACCGCGGTCACCACGGTCGACGACGACATCCGCAACGTCCTGGCCGAGGGCGACTTCCGAGCCTGGAAGGTCTACCTCCACCCCACCCAGCGCAAGATCGTCGAACGGAACTACAGCGGCCCCGGCCGGGTCAGCGGCGGCCCCGGCACTGGCAAGACCATCGTCGCCCTGCACCGGGTCGCCCGCCTCGCCGCGGCCCTGCCGCCCGGGCACGGCAAGCCGATCCTGCTGACCACGTACACCAAGAACCTCACCGCCGACTTGCGTTCCCGGCTCACCTCGCTCATGGACCCGGCGCTGCTCGGTCGCGTGGACATCAAGCACATCGATCAGCTCGCCCAGAGCGTCCTCAACGAGAACACCGCGCCCGGCGCACAGCGCAGCCTGATCACCGACGACCGGGCGCTGGACGTGCTGCGCGAGGTCCTCTTCGAACATGACGAGCAACGTTGGGACGCCGAGTTCCTCTTCGACGAATGGGAGCAGATCGTCCTGGGCCAGTCCCTCGGTACCCGTCAGGACTACTTCAAGGCTCGCCGCGCCGGTATGGGCCGCGCCCTCAACCGCCCCGAACGCGCAGTCGTCTGGAAACTGCTCGAGCAGTTCGCCCTGCGCCTCAACGGCATGGGCCGGGAGACCTGGGCCCAGGCCGCCGAGCGGGCGGCGCGGTACGAGATGGAACGCGCCCGCAAGATCCAGGCGAGGGCCGAGCGCAAGGCGGACATCGGCGGCGGCGACCTGGCCCATCTCGACGACAACAGCTCCGCGATGCGCTACCTGCGTCACCGCTACCTTCACATCGTCGTCGACGAGGCCCAGGACCTCAGCCCCGCACATTGGAAGATGCTGCGCGCCATGGCCGCCTCCGGCCCCGACGACCTGTTCATCGCCAGCGACACCCACCAGCGGATCTACGACCGGCAAGTCACCCTTTCCACCGTCGGCATCAACATCCGCGGTGGCCGCTCCTCGAAACTGACGCTGAGCTACCGCACCACCCAGGAGATCCTCGACCAGGCCGCCAAGGTCGTCCGTGGGGGCACCTACGACGACCTCGACGACGGCACCGACACCCTCGACGGCTACCACTCTCTGCTGCACGGCCCCGCCCCCGAGTACGTCGCCTGCGCCGACTGGGCCGACGAGATCGCTCAGCTCGCCGAAGCCCTGAAACAGTGGCGCGCGGACATCACGCAGCCCACCGAAGACGGCACCGTACGCGACCCCAGCGGCACCATGGCCGTCTGCGTCGCCGATGGCGACATGGCTGGCCGCGTCGCGGCCGACCTGGAGACGAAGCACGGCATCACCACAGCGACCCTCACCAAGGACGGCCCGCAGGGCGGCGGCGAGGTCCACATCGGAACGATGCACCGCTTCAAGGGACTTGAGTACCAGAAGCTCGCGGTCATCGGCGCGAGCGACGGCATCCTGCCGCGCACTGCTGTCGTCGAGAAGTACGAGACGAGCGACCCCAAGCGGTACGAACGCGAACTCAAGAAGAGCCGCAACCAGCTGTTCGTCGCCACTACCCGAGCCCGCGACGCGTTGCGCATCTCCTGGCACGGCAAACCTAGCCCGTTCCTACCTGTGTAGGCGGGGCGTTACTACGCGCGATCCTGGCCATTTCCTCCCTCGACAGATGCGATGACGCGGGTCACGGTCAGTCGCCCACCGCGCGACCGGTTGAGGCGCGCTCCGTTCGGTCGAGGGCTGTGGGCCTGGTCAGGGAATCGTGAGTCCGGGTCTCTCCTGGGCGGTTGGTCCGATCGTGTGTGAAGTCCGGCGCTTGGCCTTCTCGGGCTGGGTCCATTGGGCACAATGGGGTGCCTGGGGAGAGGGGGGAGCATGCCACTGGTGCATGTTCACGGCATCGGAAACCGGGAGCGCGAGGAATCTGGCCGAGCCTCGGTGCGAGATGTCCTGTATCGGCGCTACGTGCTCGCGAGCCTCGGGTGCGCGCCAGACACTCCAGTCTCCAGTCCGTGGTGGGGCGGACACGACGCCAAACCGGCTTGGGACTGGGCCTCACTTGACACCGGCCAGGCGGAGCGGCTGGGCGGCCACGAGGCGGTGAGCGAGGCACGCGCCATGGCCGCCGACCTGGCCGAGGCCGCGGGCAGCACGGAGGGAACCGCCCTCCTCACCGCGGCGCATACCTCGCTCCAGTGGTCGATTGACTCTCTTTGCGCCGCGCTCGCCGACGCGGAGGACGCCGACTGGGAGGGGGCCGCGACATTTTGCGGCCTCGCCACGGAGTACTGGGCGACCATGACGAAGGCGGGGGAGCGCACGGACGGAGTCACGGCCTTCGCGTGGCTGGACGACGTGGCCGACGACACCGAGTTCCTTGAACGGCTGGGGGCGGAAGCTGCCGCCTGGCGGGCAAGGACAGGGACTTCATCGGCCGGTCTGGAGCCCCGGTCCGCCCGGGAGAGGTTCGGGGCATCACCGCGGACGGTGCCGCGTGCCGTCGCCAAGGCCGCCCACCGCATCAACCGCTGGGCCGCGGCAGGTGTCACTCGTCCTCTGGCGGCCGGTGTGAGAGCGACGGTCACCAGGGGAACGGCCCTGCTGCTGGGTGACATCGTCAGCCTCTTCAACTCACGTGAGCGAGCCACGGGAGGTCCGGTGGTAGAGCTGGTGCGTGACGCGTTGGACGCAGCAGCCGAGCTGGCCGACAGGCGCCATGAGCCCCTGGTCGTCGTGGCCCACAGCATGGGTGGGAATATCGTGTACGACATCCTGTCGCACGATCGCCGGGAACTGCGCGTCGAGCTTCTCGTGACCGTCGGCTCCCAGGTCGGCCTGTTTGAAGAACTCAAGCTGTTCCGCGCCAGCGACCCGGACGTACCTGAACGTCGCCATGGTCCGCTCCGTGTCCCTGCCCTCACGAACGTAGGCCGGTGGATCAACGTCCTTGACCGCGCCGACCCGCTCGCCTTCGCCGCGTCACCCGTCTTCGACGGGGCCGAGGACCTCGTCTTCGGCACCGGGGCG
Organism: uncultured Streptomyces sp.; assembly: GCA_965654005.1. Taxonomy (GTDB): domain Bacteria; phylum Actinomycetota; class Actinomycetes; order Streptomycetales; family Streptomycetaceae; genus Streptomyces. Next base: position 5,922 of record CBFHCJ010000010.1, read on the forward strand.
TGGTGGGCGCACGGTGCGTACACCACGTGCCCGCAGTTCCACTACCGCCTTGCCGCGCGCGTGGGGGGCGAGGTCGTATGACGACGCTCTGGGAGAGCGTGGACCCGCCGGAGCCCGGACCAGCGGTTCACGCACTCGTCCTCGGGGTGGGCGGTTACGACTGGCTGTATGGCGGGCGCAATCACATGCCCAGAAGGCAGGGCGACAGACTGTCGCGGAAGCTGCGGCAGTTGACATCGCCGCCCGCTTCGGCCCGCGCGTTCTTTTCCGTGCTGCAGGACCGGCTGAGCAAGCACTCCGGGTATCCCCTGGGGAGCATCGAGGCGGTGATTAGCGAGCCGCTTGGTCCAAGCGCCACACACCCCAGTGGGGGTCAGGCGTGCCTCGCGGACGTTCAAGAGGCCTTTGGCGCCTGGTACGACCGATGTGACAGCCACCCGGGCAATATCGCCTTGTTCTTCTTCTGCGGGCATGGCGTGCAACTTGGCGCGCACGGCGACCACGCCCTCCTGCTGCAGGACGCAGGGCGCGATCCGCACCACTATTTCCAGAATGCCATCGACATACGCCGCACAATTCAGAACATGCGGGCCAACCGCGCCTCGATTCAGTGCTATTTCATCGATGCCTGCCGGGACTCCCACGACCTCGACCTCGACTACGAGACACTGAACGCCACCCCGCTCGGGCAGTCCCGCGTCAGTGACCGCGAGCCCGAGCAGCTTGTGGTCCATTCGACCTCGGCAGGCGCGGCGGCCTACGGCGATCCTGATCGTCCCACCGTGTTCACACAGGCCGTGCTACAGGCCCTGTTCTCGCCACAGCCAAGCAACAACGACGACGACTGGCACGTCACCACCACCAGTGTCGGTCCCGCAATCAACGGCCTTATGCAGTGGTCCGGCCTGTCAGCCGGCGCTTCCACCGAGCAGCAGTGCTTGATCACGGGGCAGGTGCGCGGCGGCACTCTGTTCCGCTTCACCGAGTGTCCCGGCGTGCCCTTTCACTTCGACACGGATCCACTGGATTCGCTGGCCGCTGCGGACTGGACACTGCGAGACGCCCGAGGCAGCACGACGGCCTGCCGTGCGCCCGCGAACGAACCCTGGTGCGATGCCGGGCCGCCTGGGCCAGGTGAAGTGCAGGTCGAATTTGCCGATGGTCCGTACGCCGCCACCCGACAGGATGTCTGGCTGCATCCGCCCTGTTACGGGCGGACGTTGAAGGTGGACGCCCAGTGAGCTTCCCGTCGAGCGGCGTCGAGATCCCCTTCCGGCCCCCGTACGTGGCGACTGCGGAGTTCGGCACGGTAATCGGCGTCATGGAAGTCATCGACCAGAGCGGCCGAACCCGCCTTACCGTGCCCTTGCGCGCGGGCGTCCACGGTCGGCTGCCGTTGCCCGAGGCGGAACGCTGCCTGGTTGCGGCCTGGTCGCCCTACGTCACGCTGCGCCCGACCGTCGTCACCGCTGGCTCGGAGGAGATCGATTTCGGGCGCCTCGTTGTCACCGGGACCGCCTCCTCGGCCACCGGTAGCAGGAGCAAGGGCTGGCTGAGACTGTGGCACCGATCAGCAGGCCAGTGGGTACCGTACGAGCTGCCAGCCGCACCAGCCGGCGATACCTTCTCCGGCCCTCGGCCGGTCACCCCGCCGCTCTCGGAGACTCCGGGAGACGCCTGGGTTCTACAAGCCAAGGTGGGGCGGGGGCGGCCCGCCTGCACCGTTGTTCCGGGCAACACCGCGATCGTGCTTCGTCCCGCCGCCGGGCGGTACGCCGGTCGGGTCGAAGTCTGGCCGGCCGCGGATTCCGGCTTCACGCTGCTTGAGGCGCTGCGCGCAGGCCGTATGGAATGGGCCAGGACCATCGAGCGGATCTGGTGGGACGAATCTTCCGCCATGGCCGCCGTACGCCATTCGGGCCTCTCCCTCTTCGACCTCGCCGTTGGCTACCTGTACGTCCTGCGTGGTGAACCACAGGAGCTCGAGCACCGGCTTGAGCGGATGGCCGATGGCGTACGTGCGAACTCGATGATGGGGCCGGACGTCGCCGCCCTTCGGCTGTGGCTTGCCCTCCGTACCCGCAGGACGGGCGACGCTGTTGCCGAACTCGAACGGCTCGACGAGGAGCGTGTGCTGCCTGCTGTCGCCGAAGGCCTCCGGGTTCTGTCGGAGCTGCCTCACCCCACTGCCGCCCGCGGCGCCCGGTCTCGGCTCACACTGCCGCACTGGTTGCCGCCCTACCTCAACGCCACCGCCCCTACCACTTTCACGCAATACACGGCGGCGGCCCCCGACCGGCCCTCCCGTCGACCTGGGCGTGATGAGGTGGCTCCGCCGACAGGTGAGGCGTGGACGTTCACGGTTTCCCCCGCACGCACCGGTGGCGGAGGGCACGTGCGGTGGTCCCTACCGGAACGCGACCCCTGGCAGATCGCTGCTGCGGCCGCGGAGGCACCGTCAGAAGCCCAGCTCCAACGGGCGGATGGGCGCTGGGTGCTCGCGGCGCGCCACGAGGACCCACGCCTGCTCTGGGAGGTGTCGGTCCATCTCCTCACCAGTCCCGCCGACGTGTCAGTCACCTTCACCACCCCCCACACGGCGCACATTCTGTTCACCGACGAAGCGGCAGGCGATCTCGACAGAGAGCTGCGGCGATGGATCGACAATCACGATGGCGACCGAGGCCTGCGGTTCACGCTGCAGTCCTCGGCCCAGCGCACCGGACCGTTGCTGCCACGAGCATGGGGATCGTGGCTTCCCCTGCTACGCGAGTCCATCCGGAACACAACGTCCGGTGAACTGGGCGGCTGGGGCGAGTGACATCAAGCGACGGCGAAAGTCCGCTCGGCGAGGAAGGTATCGCTCGCGGCACAGTCCCATGCGGTCGTGGGTGCCCAGCTTGCGCTAGATGTTCTTAACGTGCTTGTGCATGGTACGGACCGAGATATCGGGCCAGCGACCGATGGCCTCCATGGTGAGCGCGTCGGTAAGCGGTAGCACCGTCGTCTCGCGCGGCGTCAGCGCGCTCTCCTCCGCCCGCTTGGCGGGGCCAATAGCCCACCGGAAACTCCGTTCCTCCTACGAGGAGGTGCGGGGCTCATTCGTGTGTAGGGGTGCTAGCGATCGAGGAAGTGCGCCTCATCTACTGCGTCGTATACGACCCTTGCCAATGGACGGAGCCTGAAGTGCGGTGAGCTCGGGCCTGCTCTCAGCCGCGATGCCTTCGTAAGTCGTGTGGTCTCGGACTTCAACAGCTTCCGGCTCGCCCTATCACGGGAAAACGGCTACGCCAAATCGCGGATTCTCTGGATTCTGATCCTGCTCGCCACATTCCTTCGCGCGGCTTTGCTGCGTGGTGGGCGGAAGAATGGAACGTCTGCTGCTCCTGCAGCACTTACCCCGGAGAAACACAATGCGTAGCCATCCCAAGCCTGCCGTTGAGGCTGCTTTCCTGAATGTTCAGGACGCTGCGACGTACCTGGGCATCTCGGTGAACACCCTCTACGTCTGGCGTCACCGCCGGCAGGGGCCGCCCAGCTTCAGGATGGGGCCCGGCGGGAGGGTCATGTACCGCCGGGACCTGCTTGATGCGTGGCTCAACGAACAGCAGCAGGCGGACTCGCGGTCGAACCCGGCTCTCAATCCGCTGAGCAAGGCGCCGCGGCAGCGCGAACGACGCCGGGCTGTTTGACCTGGGAGAACGGTTCCGAGGAGTTCAGCAGCACTCGGAATTTCATGCGCACGGAGATCGTCTGTGTGTCTGATCGCGACGCAGGTCGTGCCGAGAGAACCATGACCAGGCCAAGGAGAAGACGCGCATGGCGGGCTACATTGAGGACCGATGGCTCAAGAAGCGGCCGAACAAGGAGACGGGCAAGCGCGAACGCACTGCGCTCTGGGGCAAGTGCACGCGTTACCGCGTCAAAGGGATACCGGGGGTCCGTGACCGATCCTTCGATACGGTCGCGGACGCCAAGGCGTGGCTGGCCGAGGCACAGACCGACACACGTCGAGGGGATTTCGTCGACGCGCGCGACGGTGCGATCAGCCTTCGTGAGTACGTCGATAAGCACTGGTGGCCCTCCCAGGTGCACCCCGCCCAGACGCTGGAAAGCATGAGGCACAGGATCTGGGGGCAGGTGCTGCCGCAGCTTGGAGATCTGGCGCTCAGGGACATCGGCGTCGCGGAGCTGCGCAAGTGGTCGGCCGACGTGCAGAGGGCGGTGGCATCGAGCACTGCCTATGTCGCGTGGGTGTACCTCAAGGCGATCATGCAGGCCGCGGTCGAGGACAAGCGGCTGTACCGCAACCCGTGCAAGGGCAACAGCTCGATCAAGCCGCCGAAGAAGCCGGAGCGCAAGGCTCGCGCCTGGGAGCAGGACCGTGTCGACGCGGTGCGGGAGGCGCTGGCCGACCGCTACCAGATCGCGCTCGACCTCGGCGTCGGATGCGGACTTCGACAGGGTGAGACGTTCGGCTTCAGCCCAGGTGATATCCGTGGCGACTTCGTCCACGTGGAGCGGCAGATTCTCATGTACAAGTCACGGCTGTACTTCGGTCCGCCCAAAGGCGGTAAGGAACGCGATGTGCCGCTGCCGAAGACGCTCGCGAAGCGACTCCTCACTCACCAAGAACGCTTCGAACCAATCGACGTCACCCTGCCGTGGCTGGACCCCGAGGAGCCCGACCTCGCACGCGAGGATCGGCGCAAGGTCACCGTTCCGCTGCTCGTCTACACCGGTCGGCGCGGCGCGATCAACCGCACCACCTGGAACACCAAGGCGTGGAAGCCCGCGCTCGCCGAAGTGGGAGTCATCCCGCCGCTGCCCGAGCGGCAGCCGGGCGAGAAGCCGTCGCGCGTGTGGGAGCCGAGCCGCGAGCACGGCTTCCACGTCTTGCGCCATACGTACGCCTCGGTGATGCTCGAAGCCGGTGAGTCGATCGTCTCGCTCGCGAAGTGGATGGGGCACTCCGACCCAGCGTTCACGCTCCGGACGTACACCCACTTCATGCCGCAGGCTGGCGCCCGGGGACTCTCCGCCATCGAGGCGTGGTTCACGGACTCGGCCGAAAGTCCCTGAGAAGTCCCAGAGGGCGAAACCAACCGCCGAATACCCGAGAACATGCAGGTCAGAGCGTGATCGCTCCCTGAGTGGAACAGAACCCGGCGTACAGCCCGACTCGTCTGCCGCTCTATATTTCCTGGAGGAGCCGTTGCCCACCAGCGCTCGGGGCAGGACTGCCTCGTCGTCAGCCCTGCCGGATCTCTCGTACCCGGCGCAGCGGGTCGTTCTCCGTGCGCGGTAGGGCGTCGAGGCCGGCGCCGACGACCGCATCGGGGTGTGCGATCGTCTTGCACAGGCCGTCGGCCGCGCCGGTGACGACGACGACCGTGCCGGCCAGGGCGGGTGGTTCACCGCCCCTTTTCCTGGGGGTGGGTGGCGAGCGCCTCGACGGAGACCTCCATCCACTTCCACATCGGCAGCGAGACCAGGGCATCGTGCAACGCGGTGGGGTCGTCGGCCTCGTACAGCCCGACGGTCGCGTTGCGGCCCGGCACGCGCCAGAGCTTCTTGAGGATTCCGACGTCGCGCAACTCCTGAGCGCGTTCACGTTCGCCCTCGCGGAGGCGGTCGCGGATGTCGTCGGGGGTGTCTGGGGGCAACAGATTTACCGTTCTGACCAGGAACTCCATGACGGTGTGCTCCTCTGTGAATCGGCGTCGGATTTTCGGGCGGATGGGGCTCAGGGGCCGTGGGACCCAGCGGCGCGGGGCACGCGGCTACCTCCCCAGCCCAGGCGCCGTGCGAGGGCCCGTAGGACGACAGACGGTCGTCCGATCCGCTCTCGTGACGCCCCGGCGTGCAGTCACCGGTCCACCTCTTGGAGAAGGAGGTCGGCCAGCTCGTTCGGTGCGGTGACCATGGCCTCGTGGCCGGTGGCGATCTCGTGGACCGGCCAGCCCCGGGCCGCGGCCCGCTCGGCGTAAGGGCTGAACACCCGCATCCAGTCGACGCACTCGATGAACGCGGCGGGGACCTGGTCCCCCTTGCCCCTGAGCCGCAGCGGCTCGGTGTAGGTGCGCCACGGGTGGGGCGTGCGCCGGGGAGAGAGCCAGTCCAGATCGGACTGCTCGGTGACGCCGAGCACGCTGATCGAGCGCACCGGGATGTGCCAGCCGTAGCCCGGGCCGGACACCGATTCCCGGTAGTGGCCGGCCACCGTGGCCGGCAGCAGGTCGATCGCGGCGTCCCCGTCGTCGCCGACGAAGGCGTCCAGATAGATGCGCTCGGCCACGCGGTCGGGGAGGCGGTCGGTGACGCCGGTGACGACCTGCCCGGCGTAGCTGTGTCCCACGAGCACCACGTCCTGGGCATCGTGTGCCTCGATGAGCGCGACGACGTCCTCGATGTGCGTGCTCAGTCCGACGGAGGGATGCAGCAGGTGGGCACGGTCGCTGAGCCCGGTCAGCGTCGGAGCGTGCACCTCGTGGCCGGCCTCACGGAGCAGGGGGGTCACCCGCTGCCACACCCAGCCGCCGTGCCACGCACCGTGCAGCAACACGAAGGTACTCATACGGCAGCCTTTCCTGCGCGGGGCGCACCGGCAGATTCGCCGTCACCGAGATCCTCGAAGAGCGCCAGCGCCGCGGCGGTGTTGGAAGCGGGCACGTGGTAGGTCTCGTGGATCCGGGTGATGTGCGCGCTCATCGCGCCCCGCATCACCAGCCACATGATGAGTTCGACCCCCTCCGAGCCGGCCTCCTGGATGTACTGATCGCGTGTCAGCATCGTGAGTACATGGGGATGGCGCTCGATCGCGTCGAGGAACATGCGGTCGAACCGCGTGTTGATCAGTCCCGCACGTGCTCCGGCCAACTGGTGTGACATGCCGCCCGTGCCGAGCACCGCGACCTTGAGGTCCTGCGGGAACGATCTGATGGCGCGCCCGATAGCCTGCCCCAGTTGGTAGCAGCGGGCCGCGGTCGGCTGGGGATACTGAATGACGTTGACGAGGACGGGCACGACAGCGCACGGCCAGGCGTCGCCCGGATCGGGACAGTACACCGACAACGGCACGGTGAGCCCGTGATCCACATCGAGACGCTGGCACGTCGTGATGTCGAACGCGTCGTCGATGAGGCTCCGTACCAGATGCTCGCTCAGCTCGGGCGCACCGATGACGGGCGGCACGGGGCGGCGTCCCCAGCCCTCGTCGGCCACGTCGTAGGCAGCGGCGGTACCGATCGCGAACGTCGGCACCAGATCCAGGTCGATGGCGTTGGCATGGTCGTTGTAGACGATCACCGCCACGTCCGGCCGGTGTTCGGCCATCCACCGCCTGGCCGGTGCGTAGCCGTCGAACAGCGGCTTCCAATAGGGGTCCTCGGTCTTGTCGTGGTCCATCGCGGCTCCGATGGACGGCACGTGCGACGTGGCGAGTCCCCAGATGACCCTAGCCAAACTGCCGCCCTCCCGACTGCATGGCCGCCGCGAAGTCCTCGGCCGACATCCCGGTGAAGACACCACCGAGGTATTGCATCGACTTCTGGTCCAAGGTGGCGAGCTTGAACATGTAGAAGATCGAGCCGCCCAGATCGAGCATGCCCGTCCAGTCGCGCTCCAGGATCGCTCGTTTCTGTTCGGGTGAGAGCCCGTAGGCGTCGCAGTAGGCCGCCTCGTCCTTGCTGAACCGTCGCCGATTGTCGGCGTGCTTCAGCGATCCGCACAGCTGGTTGAGCGCGTAGCCCCGCCTGCCCTGCGCCACATCGAGAACATAGGTGTCGCGAGCCCTTCTCCTCGGCGCCGCGCGCCGCTTTTCGGTGTGCTCCATTTCCTCTCCTTCACCAGGCCCGTGACGTCAGCGGGGGAGCTTGTGAGGTGACCGTTGGATCGGGCTCGGGCGTCGCATTCGAAACGCCGAGGTGATCGTGACCGTCCATCCAGTCCCAGAGCGATATCGGATCCGGACTGTCCCGAACCCTGCCGCACCAGCACTCGCCGAGAAGACTTTCCGACCCCGGTTTCCACACGACATGGAAGAGGCGCTCATGTACGAACTCCTGCCGCTGCACGGATCCTCCTTCGACCGCGGGGGCTTCAGACCCGGCTGCTCTCGGGTGTCCGGGATTCGCGAGCCGCCATCCGCTGCAGCAGCCGTCGGCCCCGTAGGGCTGCCAGATCGGACCGGATGCTCGACTCCTTGGGCGCGTGACGGTCGTCGACGAGCATGCGTTCCTGCTCCTCGAGGGCGACGACGTCCTCGGCCATCACAGAGAGCTGCTGGCTGTGCTGGAACTTGGTCAGTGCCTCGTCGTCGAGCAGGAAGTCGCGCCCCAGCGCGTAGAAGTCGTGGCACGTGCCGTCCGTCTCCGGGGTCGTCCCGTAGAGCACCTTCATGTGGAACCCCTCGGGTTCCTCGGTTCCGGTCGGAGCGATCCGGATGTTGAGGATGAAGATTCCGGGCGCGTGGAACTCGCCGTCCTGCCAGCGGTCGACGGGGCTGGTGAGACCGCACGACTTCTCGTAGAACGGCGGAGCGTCGATGCCGATCATCCGCCTGCTGAAGTGGACGACGTCCTTGTCCGCGGCCGCGGTCACGTCGATGGGGGTCGCGGCGACGGCGGCGTTGCCGATGGTGGTCGGGTGAAGGAACGTCTCGTGCGAGAGGTCGAGAAGGTTCTCGACCAGCAGCAGGTGGCGTGCCTTCAGCGGCAGGACTCCCTTGACGACCGTCCAACCGTCGTCGACGAGCCATGACATGTCCGGGATCCGGGCGGGATCCGCCGCTTCGGGGTCTCCGGTCCAGATCCACAGCGCGCCGTACTTCTCCACCAGCGGATACTTGTGGGCGCGGGCCTTGGGCTGATCCGCCTGCTCCCGTACGCCGACGCAGACACCGCTCGCCCCGTCGAAGCGATAGCCGTGGTAGCCGCACTCGAGGACGTCGTCGTCGAGCCGGCCCAGGGACAGCGGGTAACGGCGGTGCGGGCACCTGTCGTTGAGCGCGACGGCGGTGTCGTCGGACAGCCGGTAGAACACGACCGGTTGCCCCGCGATCCAGCGCTTGGTGAGCGTCCGGCCGATGTCGTCCGACCAGGCGCCGAGGTACCAGCCGTTGGTCACGATCATGAGTGGAACTCCTTGTGGTTGCCGGCCGGGAGCAAGACGGCCGCGCCACGCTGACTGCGCGTGCCCGTGACGCCCGGCTTCGTGATCTCGCGCCGCCCTGATGGTCCCCGCGCGCAGGATGGCGATGGTCATGGGCCCGAAACCCCCGGGGTCGGGTGTGTTGAGGGACGCCCTGCCGCTGCCGCCTCGTCGGCCATGTCACCGGTGTGGTGAGCGTCGTATCCGGTCTCAGGAGCCCGTCGGTTCCTCTTCGTCGACATAACGCACACCGAGCCGCTCCAGCCTGGGCCGCAGGTTGTACAGGTCCAGCCCGAGAACCCCTTCGGCGAACTGGCGCCGCTTCGTCTCTTCGTTCTCCTCACGTCGCACCGACGCGGCGACCACGTCGGACGCCTGGTCCAGTGGCACGCACAGCACGCCGTCGTCGTCCGCGACGATCACATCGCCCGGACGCACCAGTTGCCCCGCCACCACGACGGGCACGTTCACCGATCCCGCCACGGCCTTGGCGGTGCCCTGGGCGTGCACCGCTCGCGACCAGACCGGGAAGCGCATCGCCGTCAGATCGGCGACGTCACGTACCCCCGCGTCGATGACCAGTCCGAGGACGCCCCGGTGCCGCAGCTGCGTGGCGAACAGTTCCCCGAACATTCCGTCCGTCGACCGAGAGGTCGTCGCGACCACGAGCACGTCACCCGCCCGGCACTGCTCGATACAGGCATGGATCATCAGGTTGTCGCCCGGGTGCGACAGCACCGTCACCGCGCGGCCGGCGATCCGGGCGCCGGGGTAGATCGGCCGCAGTACAGGTCCCAGCAGTCCTCGTCGGCCCATGGCTTCGTGCGCCGTGGCCACGCCGCTCTTCGACAGCGAGGCGACGACCTCGGGTTCGGGGCCACGCGAGGTTCGTACGATGACGTGGTTCACCGCAGCTCCTCGCCCACGGTCGGAAAGATCCGCTGGTATGCCTCGGCGTGCTTGATGCTCTTGGCGCCTCCGTTGCGTACGGCCTGTACTCCGCGGCGCAGCCCCAAATCCGTGTAGTACTGCACCAGATGGGTCTGGGCGCCCATGCACTCCATGGCCTTGCGCTTGCGGTCGAAGACCGAGGTGATGTCGAGCAGCAGGTCGGGATGGAAGCCGCACATCTCCGGCTGGTGCGGCTCGAACTGCAACACCTGGGGAGCGCCGATGGGTGTGGTGGAGCGGTCGTGCCCGGCAGCCTGCGCCACCTGCCTCGCCAGCAGCGTGGCCTCGTGTGCCGCGTTGTGGTCGCGGTTGTACGGGTCGGAGGCGACATGGGTCAGCAGCGCCTCAGGGTTCGCCGCCCGCATCTCTCCCGCGATCCGCGCGATCGCGGTGTCGTCGATCCGCAGCGGATAGTCGCCGAGGTCGAGGAACTCGACCGTGGACCCCAGCGCGGCGGCAGCCGCCGCGGCCTCCGCACGCCGTCCGGCCTTCGCTTTCTCCAGCGTCATCCCGGGCTGCTTCCACAGCCCCTGCGACTCACCGCGCTCGCCGTAGCTCAGGCACAGAACGCGTACGTCGTAACCGCGCTCCGCATACAGGGCGAGGGCGCCCCCGGACCTCCACACGAAATCGCCGGAATGAGCACTCACCACCAGGATGGATTTCCGCTGTCCATCTGCCATGACGGAATCGGCTGCCTTTCTGTGGAGAAACGAATTCGGAATCCGAAGAGTGAAATGACTGTCTTCTGGTCACAGGTCCAGGACCAGCCGACCGCATGTCGCGCGGGAAACGCAGATCATCATGGTGTCGTTCGCGGCGCGCTCTTCGGCGGTGAGGAGGAAGTCCCGGTGGTCGATCCCGCCCTCGAGCACCTCGGTCTCGCAGGAGCCGCAGATGCCCTCCTCGCACGAGGACAGAACCTGCAGGCCGGCCTCTTCCACCGCCTTGAGGATCGAGACGTCCGCGGGCACCCGCAGGGTGACGCCAGACCTGCGGCACTCCACCTCGATGGGCTGGTCGTCCGCCGTCGCCGTGGCCGACGCGGCGGCCCCGAACCGCTCCACGTGCAGAGATCCCGACGGCCAAGCGGCGCAATGGGTTTCGACGGCGTCGATCAGCCCCGACGGTCCGCAGCAGTACACCAGCGTCGACGGGACCGGCTGCCCGAGGATCGTCGCCAGGTCGAGCATGCCCAGCTCGTCCTCGGGCTGCACGGTGACCCTGTCCCCGTAGGCCTCGAGCTCCTCGAGGAAGGCCATCGAGCTGCGCAGCCGACCGCCGTAGTACAGGGCCCAGTCGGCCCCCGCGGCATCCGCTTCGGCGATCATCGGCAGCAGCGGAGTGATCCCGATGCCGCCGGCGACGAACAGATAGCGCGGCGCGGGCAGCAGCGGGAAGTTGTTGCGGGGGCCGCGAATCCGCAGCTCGGTGCCTTCGTGGGCGTGATCGTGGATCCACTCGGACCCACCACGGCTTCGCGGCTCCCGCAGCACGCCGATGCGCCATGTCATGCGGTCATCGACCGGACCGCACAGCGAATACTGCCGTACCAGGCCGCCCGGCAGTACGACGTCGACATGGGAACCGGCGGACCACCGGGGCAGAGCTGCGCCGGAGGCCGTCCCGAATTCCAGCGAGAGGACGCCATCCGATTCCAGCCGACGTGAGTGGACGACAACCTCGCCCTCGAATTCGACCTGTGTACGCGACACCGTCGATGAGCCGACGGCCGTGATGGCGGCGGATGAATCCGTCACGTCGATCATTTCCTCTCCCAGCGATCGAGCGCCGCAACGGCTGCTGACCGTCGACTGCGGCGACGAGAATGACGTTAGTGAGCCGAGAAAGGCCGGATAACTCGCGGATGACGGCACTTCGGCCTGCGATGAGTCGCGGTCCGCCTACGTCATTTGTCGCGCGAGCCCGTTCGGGCGGGGTCCACCGGGCACTGTTGAAGCGGCCGAGCAAGTGAGCCCGGGCCTCGGGCATCAACCGGAGGCCCGGCGCTTGATCACCAGTCGCCGTACGCGAGTTCCTTGCCGATGGGGAGGGCCTGGACACCCTCGACGCCCCGCACGACGATCGCGGTGGTCATGGTCACGCCCCCTCGATCTCGAGTGGTGCGGGCTTGAAGTCCTGAAGGCGTCCGGCGTTCGCGAACAACTCGCCGACCGCCTCGGTCGTCCATCCCCCGGGACGGAACTCCTCGGCCACTTCGGTCGGATGCGTCCACAGCGCGATGCGGTCTCCGCCCGCGGCAATGGCCTGTCCCGTCACATGGCCCGACTCCTTCGACGCCAGGTAGACGATCAACGGAGCGACGTCGTCCGGCGTGCCCAGACCGCGCCGGCGGGCGGGCTCCGGAATGGGCTCTCCGGCATCCGCCTTCGCCACGAGCTCCGCGAGGCCCGGGATGGTGGCGACCATGCGGGTCAGTGCCGTGGGCACGATCGCGTTGACGGTGACGCCCATCTTCGCCGTCTCGACAGCCCACGTACGCATCATGGCGACGATGGCGCCCTTCGACGCCGAGTACGCGGTCTGCCCGAAGCTCGCTCGCTGTCCGGCAGGCGAGCCCACGAGGATCAGGCGGCCTCCGTCCCCCTGCTCGCGGAAGCGGCGCACGGCAGCCCGTCCACAGGTGAACGTACCCCGCAGGTGGCTGGTGACCACGAGGTCGAAGTCGTCGTCGGTCGTGTTGCGCAGTGTCTTGTCCCGCAGTGCACCGGCGTTGGTGACCATGACGTCGAGGCGGCCGAACTCGTCGACCGCCCGCTGTACGAGTGAGTCGGCGACCTCGGAGCCGCCCACGGCGGCGACGTGCGCGACGGCTGCGCCACCGGCGCCCGTGATGGATCGCACGGTCTCCTCGGCTGAGTCGCCGTCCAGATCATTCACCACTACCGAGGCCCCTGCAGTGGCGAGTGCCCGGGCGTACGCCCGGCCCAGACCACGGCCGGAACCCGTGACTACGGCAACCCTGCCGTCAAGCATCTTGCGCCTCCTTGGACGAGCGGTGCGGGATCGCTCTCGACGCTAGTAGCGCGCCGGTGGGAGGCGGAATCTACTGATGACGGCACCCGCGTCGGCTTCTGTCCCGGACGCCCTACGTCATATGTCGCGGCGCCCGCGAAACCCGCGCGCTCGCGCCGCCCAGGGCTCCTAGGACCGCAAGACGCCTTGGCGTACGGCGACGAGTGCCGCCTGCGTACGGGACGTCAGCTGGAGCTTGCGCAGCACATTGCTCACGTGCGAACGCGCAGTGCGTTCGCTGATCACCAGCTCGTCGGCGATCTCCTGATTGGACCGGCCCTCCGCGACGAGCATGAGGACGTCCCGCTCACGGCTGGTGAGGGAGTTGACCCCGGTGGGTGGCGAGACCATCTCCTGGGTGAGCTGCCGGGCCACCACGGGGTCCAGGTACACCTCTCCACTGGTGGCCGCCCTGATGGCAGAGACGACCTCGTCGACCTCGGCGTCCTTGAGGAGGTAGCCCGAGGCGCCGTTGGCGAGGGCGGCGTGCACCCGCTCCATCTCGCTGAAGCTCGTGAGTACGACGACCCGGACTCCCGGGTGGCGGGAGGTGATGCGTGCCGTGGCCGCCACACCGTCGAGCTTGGGCATCACGAGGTCGAGGAGGACCAGATCCGGAAGCGGTTCGCCGTGCACGGCAAGGGCGTCGAGCTGGTCGAGCGCGTCCTGGCCGTTGACGGCCTCACCCGCCACGTCCATGTCGTCGAGTGCTTCGAGGTAGGCACGGATGCCCCGCCGTACGACCGCGTGGTCGTCCACGATCAGGACCCTGATCGGAGCGGGGGTGTTCGTGCTCATGACGTCTTCACCGGTCCGGAGGCCGGAGAGAGCGTACCCGGTGTGTCCGTGATCCGTGGCTCGTCGCTCAGCAACGGGATGACGGCCCGTACGGTCGTCCCGACCGTACGCCGTGACGTGATGGTGAGCGTGCCGCCCCATCGTTCAGCCCTTTCTCTCATCGTGGTGAACCCGTATCCGCGGCTCGCGCCGGAGGGCGGGTCCTGGTCGTCGAGGCCGAGTCCCCGGCCGTCGTCGGAAACACTCGCGGTCAGCCTCCGCCCCCGTACGCACAGCCGGAGCACGACACCTGTCGCTTCAGCGTGCTTGACCACGTTGTGCACGGCCTCCGCGACGATCCGGTACACGTCCTCGACGATGTCCGGTGCGAGCTCGTCGAGGCCCTTGCCCACGACGACGCTGAAGTGAAGTCCGGTCCGGTTCGTCGTACTGTCCACGAGCGCGCGGACAGCGTTCTCCAGCCCGAGGTCCATGGACGCAACGGGGCGCAGCTCGTGGAGCATGGCTCGCAGGTCCGCCAGGACGGTCTGGGACAGGCCGCCGACCTCTGCGGCGACGCGGCGGGCGACGTCAGGGGGCACGGGGGAGCCGCGCTCGCCGAACACTCCCACCGCCTTCGCCTGCATGCCGATGGAGAAGACCTGCTGCACGATCGAGTCGTGCAGGTCACGGGCGAGACGCCGGCGCTCCTGCCGGCGCGCCTCCTCGCGTTCCCGCTGCAGGAGCGCCGCGTAGTCCACCGCCATCGCCGCCTGGTCCGCCATGGCGATCAGGAACTCGAGTGTCCTCGGGCCGACCACCTGCCCCGGCGCGAAGTAGGCGTTGAGGATGCCTTCGACCCGCCCCCGGGCCATGAGAGGGACACTGGCGAACCAGTCCCAGCGCGGCTCACGCATGTGCGCGTGCAGCGGTTCCCACGCCGGGTCGTTCTGAATCGCGGACCACCGGTTGGGGACCACGACCGGTTCGGCCCTCTCGAAGGCGTCGTACATGCGCAGCGCGGCACCGCGCTCACGGCAGCGCAGCAACCGCTCGAAGAAATCCGATCGCTGCCCGAAGCCCGCTGACCCCATGATGCGCAGCCCCCGGCCTGCGGCGTCGGCCGTCAGAATCTGTACGGCGGCCAGGGCGTCCGCCTGCAGAACCTCGTTGGCGAGGGCGTCGAGCGCCGCGGTCAGGGATCCCTCCGAGGCCAGCTTGGCCGACGACCGGGCGATCGCTTTCACGCGTCGGTGCTGATGGCGTTCGTCCGTCACATCGCGGAAGGACACCACCGTCAGGGTCGGGTCGGCGGACAGCCGACGGGCCCGATAGGCGAATTCGCGGCGGAGTCCGGGAGCCGGAGCCCACACCGTCACCTGTTCCGCGGGTTCCGGCGGGGTGGCGCCCGACCGGCGGTCCGGGCCGGTGCGCCCGGCGGGCAGCCTGAAGGGCGCCTGTTGTCCGATCAGTTCTGCCTCGGCCTGCCCGCACAGCTCCGCGGCAGCCGCGTTGAGCTGCGCGAACCGCCCGTCCTCGGCGATCACGGCCAGGCCCTGCGGGACGTCGGCGGCCGGCTCCGCCCAGCCGATGGGCTGTGCCCGACATCGAGGGGACGGAGTGGGTGAAACGGTCATCTGGCATCTCCCCATCGGTGTTGATGACGAGTACCGGCAGGAAGAGCCAGTGGCTCACAGCATGGCCTCCGCGCTACCGAAAGGGAATCCCTCGTCAACAGCCCCGAAATCGGCTCTACGTCATTTGACCTGCTCTGACACCGGCTGTCCCGCCGAGGGGGCTCAGTCATTGACCGGTGTTCTGGCGCGCCGGGCTTTTCTACCGTGGCACCCATGACCTCGGCCGGGCGAGGGCCCGACGAGATGAGGAGCCGCATGGACACCACGCGATTGAACGCCATCGACGTGCACACACACGTCCTCGCCTCCGTGACGGAGAAGGACCGGCCCCCAGGCGGATCGGATGCCTTGGCCCATGTCTTCGGGACCATTGCCGAGCTGACGGTTCCCCAGCTTGCCGCCTACTACCGGGAACGGTCGATGGCTGCCGTGGTCTTCACCGTGGACAGCATCACGCGGACGGGGAAGGAACCACGGGTCTCCAACGAAGAGATCGCCGACCAGGCGGACATGCACACCGATGTCCTCATTCCGTTCGCGAGCGTCGATCCCGGCCGAGAGGCCGCCGGCGTCCGGACGGCGAAGCGGCTCATCCACGACCACGGTGTCCGCGGCTTCAAATTCCATCCGAGTGAACAGGGGTTCTTCCCGAACGATCGGTCGCCGCTCATCCTGAAGGAGAACGCCGCCCGGTTGTTCGGTCTCTCCGACCCCACCACACGGAAGGGGGAGTGACTGCGATGGACGTGTCCTTCGGCACGGTGTGGGAGGCGGTAGCCCGTGTCCTGCCCGATGCGGTGGCGATCTCGGAACCCGGCCGCGACTACACCTACACGGAGTTCGACGACCGCGCGTCCCGCCTGGCCGCGGCTCTGGAGGCGGCTGGAGTGGGCCCCGGCCAGAGCGTCGCCTGCTACCTGTACAACAGCGCCGCCTACCTGGAGACGGTCTTCGCGGCACTGAAGCTCGGCGCCATCCCGGTCAACGTGAACTACCGTTATACCGACCAGGAGTTGTCCTACCTGCTGCAGGACGCCGATGCGGCTGCGCTCGTCTACAGCGGGGCTCTCGCCTCAAACGTGGCACACGCATCCGAACACGTGCCGACGTTGCGGATGCTCGTACGCGCGGGAGACCTTCCCGCCGAGGGGCCTACGGGGCCGCGAGCACCCGCGCTGGAAGACGTCCTGGCGGTAACGCCGCCCCGACCGCCCGCCCCGCGCCCCGGAACCGACCGGCTCTTCATGTACACCGGCGGCACCACCGGAAAGCCCAAGGGAGTGATCTGGCAGCAGTCCGATCTCCTGCACTCGTTGACCGTGCCGATCTACCGCCCGCTCGGCTGCACCACTCTGCCCGGCAGCCTCGAAGAAGCGGTGGAGATCGCCACAACCGCCCACCGCGACGGCACGGCCCCCACCACGATGTCGATCGTCCCGCTCATGCACGCCACTGGACTGTTCAACACGATGGGCGCGCTGATGGTCGGCGGACGGTCCGTTCTCACGCGGCAGGGCGGTCTCAATCCGCCACATGTATGGCGGACGGTGGCCGAGCAGAGCGTCAGCACGATCATCGTGGCCGGGAACGCCGTCTGCCGGCCCCTCGTCGACGAGCTGATCCGCGCCGAGCAGACGGGCGAGCCGTACGATCTCGGCCCGCTGCGAGCCGTGCTGAGCTCCGGGACCGTGCTGAGCGATCGGCTCAAACGTGAACTGCACGACCGAGCGGACGTGACGATCACCGACGCGATCGCGTCGAGTGAGGGCGGCCCCTTCGCCTTCGCGGTCACGACGTCCACCGCCGACCTTCCCGCGCGCTTCTTCCCGGTCCCCGCGACGAAGGTCATCGACGAAACGGACGCCGAAGTGCGGCCCGGCTCCGGGGAGGTCGGCGTCCTCGCGTACAGCGGTCCGATGCCGCTGGGCTATTACAAGGACACCGCCAAGACTCTCGCCACCTTTCGGCAGATAGGCGGCGCCCGCTACGCGATCCCCGGGGATCTCGCGGAAGTCGAGGCCGACGGCGCCATCCGGTTCCTCGGCCGCGGATCGGGAGTGATCAACACCGGGGGGGAGAAGGTGCACCCCGAGGAGGTGGAGAGCGCTCTGCTCGCCCACCCCGCGGTCACCGACTGCATCGTGGTGGGAGTCCCCGACGAGACCTGGGGCCACTGTGTCTCGGCCGTGGTGGCGACGTCGAGCCCCTCCACGGTGTCCGAGGAGGAACTGCGGGCCTGGGTCCGGCAGAGCCTCGCCGGCTACAAGGTGCCCCGCTTCCTCGTGCTGACGGACGCCCTGCCCCGCACGCCGACCGGCAAGCTCGAAGTCGCCCGGGCGAAGGAGATGGTGCAGAGCGCCCTGCGCAGCGCGCAGGCGTAGTGCCCCGACCTTGGGATTTTGACGAGCCGCGTGCAAGCGGTTCTTCGTCAGCCCAAGGGCCGGGGGCATGCGGCTCGCTCCACTCAGGAACAGGCTCCTGACCAGCGGCGACAGCGAACCGCAACGGGAGTACTAAGGCGCTGAGTCTTTCACATTGGTGCTGCGTTCGTATGCCGTGGTCGGGGTGATGGACCATCCGGTCACGGCCGTGGTGGGTTGGCCGTCGGCGGTCACGTCTATGGTGGGGTCGGTGCTCACTTGGACGCACGTCGAGTCGCTGCCGTTTCGCTCCAGCGCACCCGACAGCGCCTCCTGGGTGTCGGCCGGAGCCGAGGAGGGGCGGCTGCTCGGGTAGGTCGTGCCGGTCATCCAGTCGCTGCCGATGAGCAGGACGATCTCATTGCCGCCGCCCTGCTTCACGTGGGAGGCCGGAAGGCCCAGCGCCGAGGCCACGGCCTTGGCCTGAGCGGACTCGCCTTGCGGATAGGTCAGCGTGGTCGTCGTGGCCGGAGTGCTCGCGTTGCCTGCGGTGGAGCCGAGGTTGAATCCGGCGTCGATCAGTTTCTGGAGGATCGCGTGTGCCCGGCTGGCGGTTGTGCCGTTCTCGACGTCGACGGCGACGGAGCTTTTGTCGACAGGCCGGGTCGTGGAGGCCGCCGAAGAGCCGGCAGGTTTCTTGCCGGTCGCGGTGGTCAGCGACTGGTCGTCGGCGATGGTCTGGAACAGGGTTGCCGCGCCCGGGCCTTGGACAACATGAGCCTTGTCGGCCGGATCGGGGACGTTCTGCATGGTGACGAAGGTGACCCGATTGCTCGGCACCTTGCTGAAGTCCTGGGCAAGGCCGATCAGATCGGAAATGCTGCCCAGATGTTGGTCCACCGTCAGGGCCTTGGTGGCGGCGTTGGCCAGTTTCAGCACCTTGACCGGGTCGGTGAGCGTTCCCTCGCTCTTCAGCTTCGCCATCGCCGCGCTGAGGAAGGCATGCTGGCCGCTGGTGCGGCCGACGTTGTCACTGCCACCGGTGAAGCCGTGCCGGGTACGGAGGAATTCCAGGGCGGCGACCCCTTGGAGGGTGTGGTGGCCTGCCGACAGCTTCAGGTGTGACGACGGGTCGTAGACGTTCTTGTCCACGCAGATACCCACACCGCCCACGGCGTCCGATATCGCGACGACTCCGGCGAAGTCCACCTTCATGAAGTGGTCGATCGGTATGTCGGTGAGCTGGTGTACCGCTTTCACTTGGCAGTTGAGACCGTAGGTGAGGGCGCTGTTGATCATGTCGGTGCGGGCGCCGACGCTCTGGCCGGTCTCTTTGTCGGTGCAGGGCGGCAGGCTGGTGACCAGGTCGCGCGGAATGCTCATCACCGTGGCATTGCTGCGGTCCGCGGATATGTGGACCACCATCTCCACGTCGGCCCGCTCTCCGCCGCCCGACTCGCAGGCCCCTCCCAACGCGCAGTCCGCCTTGTCGCTGCGTGTGTCCGAGCCGATCACGAGGATGTTGATCGGGGACCGGCCGAAGGCGTCCTTTTTCTCCGTTCCGGCACTCTTTCCGTCGATGTCCTCCGTATGGATATTCCCATTCAACTCCTGGTAAAGAAAGAATAAACCGCCGGCAGCCGCCGCAACAAGCCCCGCGGTCGTCCACGCCAGGACCTTCAGGACTCTGTGCCGTCGCTTGCGTTGCGCCTTTCGCGTGGCGGAGCGCCCTCCGGTCGAACGGCCGCCCCTTGACTCGTTGTTCTGACTGGAGTGGCGGTGGGCGGCGGCCCTCTCCCGCGAGGCTGCTATGGGTCCATCTGCCATGTTCGCATCCTAGTGGCAAGGGGTTTGAACGGACGACTCACGTATGCGGCCCAGTCTCCATCTTTCGCGCGCCCGGCAAGTCCGGTCCGGGTGGCTGCCAGGACGTCCGGTAGCAGACTGGCGGCGTCGAAGAAAAATGCCCGGCGTCGAAGCCCAGTGTCGAAAGCGCCTGCGGCGTCGTCAGACTAAAAACGGCTTTCAGTCTGCCATCGGCCATGGAGCGCACGTAGTCGTTGATGTCGATGTCGGCCGCCGTTGGGGAATCCTGGATGATTCCGCCGCCCCGGTCAGTTCCTCTTCCGCCTCACCCATACATCCGCCCTTCGGTATCGGGATGCCGTGGTGTCGTCGCGGTGCACGACCGCGAGGGTGAGCCGCTGGATTCCATCCCTGAGGGCGACGTGAAAGGCCGAACACTCGACCGTTGCTTTTGCGAGTGCGGAACTGTGACGACGGCCGCCGGGTTTCCCGCCCGCTCCCGTGTGCCCGTAGGCTTTCGGGACCGCTCGGTCGACGCCTGGGGTCATGACGGCCGCAGTGGGAAGACCGCCCGCACGTTCCAGCCGTTCACAAGACGCGGACCGCAGTGCAACTGCCCGCCCAGGGCGGTCACTCGCTCCTTCAGGCCGACGAGGCCGAAGCCGCCGCCGCGGGCGGCGTCCGGGAGTTGGGTGCCGCCGCGACCGTCGTCGGTCACCGTGACCTCCAGGCTCCTGTCGTCGCACCGCAGGGCGACGGCGACCCAGGTGGCGTCGGCCGCGTGCCGCCGTATGTTGGTCAGTGCCTCCTGGACGACGCGGAAGACCGCCGCCTGCAGCTCGTGCGGCAGGCTCTCGGTCACGCACGGATCGCGGTGCAGGGTGACCTTCTGGCCGGGGACGGCGAAGCCCTCGGTGAGTTCACGAATGCCCGCCAGATCCCCGACCGGCCTGTGGCCGGCCGGCTCCGCTCCCGTGCCGCGCAGCACACCGACCGTGCGGCGCATGGAGGCCAGTGCCTCGGTCGCCGCGCGTTCGATGCCCGCGAGGACCGGGTCGAGTTCGTCGGGCCGGCCGGCGGCCATCATACGGGCCATCTGGGTCTGCACGAGGATGCCGGTTACGTGGTGGGCGACGAAGTCGTGCAGGTCGGCGGCGATGGCCAGACGTTCGGAGCGGCGGGTTTCGGTGACGGCCAGGGTGCGGCGGTAGTCCAGGGAACGCAGGTACCCGGCGAGGCCTACGGTGGGGCCGATCAGGACCAGGCCCACCAGCATCAGCGCCTGCGTCTCGTCCGCGAAGACCCCGCAGTGCCGCATCGGGGTGACGTGGTGGGCGGCGCCGTCGTGGCCCGCGCATGCCAGGGCCCTGCGCGGTGGGCCCTGGCGGACGGCGATGAAGAGCAGACACAGCAGGATCGCCACCTCGCCCGGCCCGAACGGTGCGCGCCGACCGGCTGCGACCGAGGCCATCGTGTAGGCCGCCGAGACCAACGCGGGGAGAGCGGTGCGCCGTTGCACGGTGAGCCACTGCGGCCGGGACCGGACCGGCCACAGTACAGCGGTGAGACCGGCGAGCAGTACGATGGCGGCCGGCCACAGGGGGCCGCGTGAGTCGATCGCGTCGGCCAGGTCGTCGACGGATGCCATGATCAGAGCGCCGGCGGCGAAACCCCGTGCGCAGCCACGGGCGGAGACGGTTCTCATGCGGATACCGTATGCCCGGCCGTCGGCCAGGATCGGCCGAACGGCCGAGCGACCACGGTCCGCCGTGTGGGCTCATGGGCCGTACGGCAGGCGCGCGGGCGTATGCGCGGGCGAACTGGAGTCGTTTCCTCCCCTTGGCTCTCAGGAGTACGCGATGCGGTACAGCGGGTTTGTCGTCGGCGCGGTCGGCGGCGCGGTCGCCGTGGCCGCCGTCGGAGGTGTCGTCACCTACGTCCTCGCCGGCAAGGACGTGCAGCACACCACGCTCGACCCCATCGTCCGCGGGCTCTACGTGAAGGTGGACGGCCACCTGGCCGTCCACAGCACCATCCTCGAGGCCCGTATCCAGAGCTGGTACCACCCGCTGCCCTGGGTCGGACAGAAGATCCACGACGTGTCCTGCCCGACCCATCTCAAGGCGGTCGTCGGTGCGCGTGAGACGTGTACGGCGCAAGGCGACGGTGAGCGATTATCGATACGCGTCCACGTGCTCAAGGTCGAGGGGAAGTCGGCGGAACCGACCGTCTATTGGAAGTTCGAACGCTGAACCACCCAGGAGAAACATCGAGCCTGATGCCCCGTCCGAGACGGTCCGCACGCCCCCAACTTTGCGGGCAAGGCACGCAGTTGGGGGTTCCTGGCAGTTCTCCGTCGGCTCCGACGTCCTGCGCGGCGAGATCGGCGGCCGTCAACGACTACGGGGAGCCGCCGCGGGCTCCGGGTCCGCGGCGGCCCCCGGGTGGGGGACAGCGGGCCGGAAGCGGTTGACCAGCGCGAGCAACGGCTGGGTCAGCAGAGTGGTGGCGATCGCCATGAGAACAAGCACGGTGTAGAGCGTGCCGCTCGGCATGCCGGCCTGCAGGCCGACGTTGAGGGCGATCAGTTCCGTCAGCCCGCAGCCCGAGTCCGAGACGGGCAGGGGCCGCGGTGAGTTGCCGCATGAGCTGCAACAGCATCAGGCGAGGTGCTGTGACCTTGGCCGGCGCCCGATCCACCACGTCGGATGACAGAAATCGAGGGGATAGAATTGCAATGAAATTTAATGAGTGCAAGGTTTTGGTAATGGTGACGGAGTGCCGCGCCTTGAAGCACGTCCGCGGGGTGCTGGGCGGTGTGCCCGAAGGCTGTCGCCGGACAGGCCGAACTTCTGCGTCGAGGAGTCCTTCACCAGACGCCGCCTCAACTGACCGTAACATCAATCCTGCTGGGAGTTGCGCTCGTTCAGCAGCTCGTCGGCAACCCGCCTGCCGACCGTCGTCGGCAACACGCTGCCGGTTTTATCCTGAATGGCCCCGAGTGGTTACGAGAACAACGGCACGCGGGTAGTTTTTGCGCCTTCGCGGCCGGGTTTTTGATGCCTTAAAAAGGATTGAATTTTCCTTCCTCTGGACCTCGGGTATTTTGAGACGCGTTAATTCCGACGAGGAGGACGCGCTGGGTTATCCGGGCGACGGCCGCCTTCCCCGGACGGGTCGCCCCGCGCCACCGCCAGGTTCGGTGCCTGACAGCGAATCTCGAGGAAGCACAGATGACCGTCGATCACCACGCGCAGGAACGCTCGGGAGGCGCCGAAGCGGGCCGACGTCTTCCCGTGGACGAGCAGCACACCCAAGTCGCGAGGGAAGAGCCATGGCCCGCATCGCGATCGTGACGGGCGGTTCCCGCGCCACCGGTGCCGCCACGGCGGTCCGCCTGGGCGAGAGCGGAGTGGACATCGCGTTGCTCGACGCGGACGAGGGCGCGTGCGCCGCCACGGTGGAACGCATCGTCGGGCTGGGCCGGCGTTGCATGGCCGTAGGGGTGGATCTCGCCGACGGAGCTTCGGTCGACGCCGCCGTGGCGCGGGTGGGTACGGTGCTGGGCGACCCCGAGGTCAGCGACGAGGCCGCGTCCGTGTCCGGTCAGGTCGTGTGCATCGGCGACGCGGCGTGAAACGCGTACTGCGTTACGCGGCCAACCTGCGCCGACTGGTGCTGGGCCCCCCTCGGGTGTACGCGCTGGCCCGGCATCCCGACATCGAGCGCGCCGACCTGTCGAGCGTGACGGAACTGTTCTACACCGGGGTCCGGCTTCTCCCGAGCGAATGGGGGAGGCGGCCAAGGTTCTGGGTCCCGTCCTCATCCAGGTGTACGGCACAAGCGAGGCCGGAATGATCAGCATGCTGTTTCCGCCGGAGCACCTCGATCCCGAGCTGCGCATGCCGGTCGGCAGGCCGGCGGACGGGGTGCGGGTGACGATACGCGATCCGTGGGACGGACGGGCCCTGCCGGCAGGTGAGCACGGCGAGGTGTGGGTGATGACCCCGTGGTCGATGGCCGACTACTGGAACGAGCCGGAACCGACCGCCGACGCCGTGCGCGACGGCTTGGTCCGCAGCGGCGACCTCGGGCATCTCGACCACGCCGGATATCTGCACCTCCACGGCCGACTCGCCGACGTCCTGAAGGCCAACGGCATCAAGATCTCCCCCGATGCCGTCGAGCGGGCGCTGCTGGCCCACCCGGCCGTCGCGCAGGTCGCGGTCTTCGGCGTCGAGGACACCGACCGGATCGAGCGGATCCACGCCGCGGTCGTACCGCGCGAGAACGCGCGCGTCGATCGCGCCGCGTTGCGGCGGCACGTCGGTACGACCCTTTCGGCGAACCACGTGCCGGGAGATCGAGCTGCGGACCGGCCTCCCGTTCGTCGGCGTGGGGAAACCGGACAGGGCCCGGCTCCGCGCGGAGGCTTGGGCATCTCGGGGCGGCGAGAGTGAAAGGAAGGACGCCTGACATGGCGAGGTCCGCTGTGACGACAAGCATGGTGACGTACATCGATGTCGAAGGGCCGCTGGACACGGCGGCGTTGCGGCGCGCGGCGGACGGCCTGCTGGACCGGCACCGGAATCTGCGGCCCGCGCCCGAGGCCGCCGGCTCGGTGCCCTGGCGGGAGGTGGACCTCGGCGGACTCGCGGAGGGCCCGCGCACCGCCGAGCTGGACCGGCTGGACTGCGAGGAGGACGCCGGCGCAGAAGTCCCGATGCGCTTTCTGCTGGTCCGGCTCGGAGCGGACCGGCACCGTCTGCGGTTGGCCGGCGACCGCGCCGTTCTCGACGCCAGGTCACAACGCCTGCTTGTCGGCGAGCTGTTCGCGCAGTACGCGCAAGGGGAGCAGGACGCCGGACTTCCGCCCGTACCGTCGTTCCAGGATTACGCCGACTGGCTGGATCGTCAGGATCACGACGCTGCCGAGCAGGCGTGGCGCTCATGGCTGGCGGCGCTGGACGGTCCGGTCGTGCTGGACCCTCGGCCCGCTACCGACGGCAGCGTGCCGGTGGAGCGGGTATCGGTCGAGGTGCCGGAAGACGCGGGAGCCCGACTGCTCGCACAGGCCCGCCACCACCAGTTGTCGCTCGACACGCTCGTCCAGGGCGCGTTCGGTATCCTGCTCGGCTGGTTGACCAACCGCGAGGACGTCGTCTTCGGCAGCCTGGGCTCCGCTCTCGCGCGGTTCCCCGGAGTCGAGTCGATGGCCGGCCCGTTCGCCGAGGTCAAGCCGGTGGTGGTGCGGTCGCGGCCGTCCGAACCGCTGGTGGAGGTCCTGACCCGGCTGGAGCGGGAGCGGGCCCGGTTGGCGGACCATCAGCACCTCAGTACAGCCCGCATCCTCGCTTCGGCCGGCCTTGACCGGCTCTTCGACACATCGGTGGTGCTGGAGCTCTCGGAGCCCGACACGATGCCGGCCGATCTCCCCGGCCTGCGCGTCGTCGCCTTCGAACAGCGGGAGCCCTCCACAGGCGCGCTCACCTTCCTGGTACGCCGGTTCGGTGAGAGGCTGCGGCTCAGCGTGGACTTCCGGCCCGACTTGTTCACCAGGGCGCAAGCCGAACAGGCGCTGAGCGCACTCGTGCGACTGTTGGAGGCGGTCGGGAAGGATCCCACCCAGCCCCTGGGCAGCGTGGAGAT
>CBFHCJ010000011.1:0-29030 GCA_965654005.1 uncultured Streptomyces sp.
GTACGGGTCGCGCAGCCAGCTCTGGGTGCGGCCTGCGCCGGTGTAGAAGACCTCGACGCGCTGCCCGTAGACCTGCTGCAGCCCCCTGAGGGCCTGCGGGTAGCGGGCCTCCTCGTCGAGGGAGTCCCAGCGGGAGGCGTCGTCGGCCCAGCTGTAGGAGGCGAGGACGACACCGCCCCGGCTGCCGGGGACGGGGTGGGAGGGGTTGATCATGAAGCGGTTGGAGTTGTCGGAGACGGAGCCGCCGCCGACGATGTGCGCCGCCTCGGGCTGGTCGCGGGTGGCCCAGCGGTTGGCGGCGTAGTGGACGCGCTGCGCCGGGCTGATGTGCCCGGGCGGGACGGAGGGGTGTGCGCCCAGGAGGCTGCCGTCGGCGGGCGCCTTGCCCTGCCGGTAGTCGTCGTACAACCCCGGCCGCACCGCGTCGAGTTCCCGCTTCCAGTCGGCCTCGGTGAACTCCCACCAGCGGCTGCCGAATTCGAGCAGCACCTTGGTGGCGCTGTCGTAGTGCAGTTCGGCGACGGCACGGCGTTTCCCGTACGACATCAGCGGGCTGATCTGTACCTGTCGCAGCCCGGAGAACGGCACGGTGACGATCGCGAGGTCGCCGGTGAACTGCTCGCGTACGACCGTGCCGTCACGTCCCTCGGACACCGTGTCGATCCACACGTGCGGACCGCCGGGGCTGACGTGCGAGGTGTCGTCGCTGCCGTGCCGGTCCGGGGCCCAGTACTCGATGTGCGTCGCGCGCCGGTCGAGGCGCACCACGTCGCCCACCTCCCGCAGCAGGGCGTCCGGCAGTGTCGCGGTGCCGCCGACCAGCTCCCAGAACTCGGTGTCCGGGCTGATCAGCGACTGGCTGATGAAGCTGTGCACGAACGACAGCGGCAGCCGTGAGGTCAGGTTCTCCAGGGTGCCGACGAGATCGATGGTGCGCTCGTCGAAGCCCGCCCCCTCGGTCAGGAACCGGTACATGGACCAGTCGCCGTACCGCTGGATCACCCGGGCCCAGCCCTGCACCCGCTCGGGCATGGGCTTGTCGACGCGCTTGCCGTCCGGCCCGACCGTGCTGAACTCGTCGCGTACGGGGTCCAGGGCGTCGCGCAGGATCCTGGAGGAGGGCGTGTCCCAGTACTTGCGCGGCACACCGAACGACCGGTTGATCCTGCGGGGCGCCGTCGCGTACTCCGAGCGGCGCATGCGGATGCCGTTGACGTGGAGCCAGGCGTGGTTGACCGGCTTGCCCTGGCCGTCGACGTCCACGAGGTAGAACGGGCGCCGCTTGACGCCGAGTCGGTCGATCAGGCTCATCACCAGCGGATGGCTGCCCGGGATGCGCATGGCCCCGGCCTCGGCGTACTGCCGCGGATCGGCGAAGGGCCGCGCCGCGTGCTCGTGCCCGCCGGTGCGGAAGGTCTTGATACGGCCGCCGACGCGGTTGCCGTTGGCCTCCAGCAGCGTGACGTGGTGCCCGGCCCGCTTCAGCAGCCAGGCCGCCACCAGACCGGCCGGTCCCGCCCCCACCACCAGGATCTTCTTGCCGGAGCTTCGGGTCGTGGTGCGGGGAAGGCCGGAGCCGAGGATCTTCTCGTACCCCGGCACGAGCGGTCGGTCGTGGTCGTCGACGACCAGCAGCGCGCGGGCGACCGCGAGACAGGTCGACCGGTCGGCGGTGGATCTCGGGAGGCAAGGGGCCAACTCGGGTGGTGCGGCTGTCGCGGCGGCCGCGTCCGCCGTGGTCGGACCCAGGGCCGCCGCGGTCGCGGCCGCGGTGGCCGCGGTGGTGAACTGCCGCCGGGAGAAAGGACGATGGTTGTCTGCGGTGGGAAATTCCTGCATGTGTCCTGGATAGGGCGCGACGGCGTACACCCGGCGGGCGATCAAGGATGATCACCTGAACGTGCGAGCGCGCCGGGGCGGGACCACCGCACGGGCCACCACCTGAGCGGACGGGACGCCACCGCACGCCCCCCCGACAGCGTGAACGCGGCGGTTCGCTCGGTGTTCCACTCGGTGTTCCGCCCGGTGTTTTGCTCGGTGTCTCGCTCGGTGTCTCGCTCGGCATCGGGAGTTCATCCTATGCTTGCGCAATCGAGCAAGTGTCTAACTATGCTTCCGTCGACGCGGAAGGACGGAACGTGCGGAACGCGGAGACGGCGGGAGCCGCGCCGAGGGACGCGGCGCGGGTCGGCCGGATCGGTCGGGTCGGCCGCTACCCACTGCGGTGGCACCACGCCCTGCTGACCCTGTGGACGATCGTATGGTTCATCATCGCCGAACGCCACGGAGCCGTGTCCTGGCACTACCTGAGACACGGTGAGGAACTGCTCTTCCGTCAGGTGCGCGGTGGCGGCCTCGCGCTGTACGCCAACCACCCCGAGCTGCAGATCGGCCCGGTCAGCTTCCTGGTCGCCGGTCTGTTCACACCGTTTCGCCCGGCCGTGAGCGAGCACCTCGCCGAGGCGTTCATGTCGGGCCTGGGCCTGTACATGCTGGTCCTGGTCGGCCGCGCTGCCGCCGAACACAACCTGGGCACCGGCCTGAACCACAAGCGTCTCAACAGCGGGTGTTGATCGCCGGGGCTGCCTTCATCCCCATGTGGGTGGAGGTCTCGGTGCGCTTCGCACACCTCGATGACGTGCTGGCGCTGTTCTTCACCACGTTCGCCGTGCGTGCGCTGGTGCGCGGCAACGCCTTCGCCGTCGGTGTCTTCCTCGCGCTGGCCGTGGACTCCAAGCCCTGGGCGGTGGGCTTCCTGCCGCTGATGCTGGTACTGCCCCGGCCCGCGCGGCTGCGCTCCGCCGCCTGGGCCGTCGGGCTGGTGGCCGCCGCCTGGCTGCCGTTCTACCTCACCCACATGGACACCTTGGCCGCGGCGCGCTTCACCATCCCCAACCAGGCCGCCTCATCCCTGCGGTGGTTCGGTGTGAACGACCCGGCCACCCCCTGGTGGGACCGGCCCGCGCAGATGGGGCTCGGCATCGCACTGGGCTCACTGGCGGTGCGCAGACACCGCTGGGCGGCCGTGGTGCTGCTCGCCGCCGACGCGCGGATCGTGCTGGACCCGAGCGTGTACACGTACTACAACGCCTCGGTACTGCTCGGCACGCTGATCTGGGACTCGATCGGGCAGCGCCGGCTGGTGCCCTGGGTGAGCTGGATAGCGTTGATCTCGCTGTACGGCAGCGCGCTGCTCGTCCCCTCGGACTCCACCCGGGGACTGATCCGGCTCGCGTTCGCCGCCGGCTCCGCCGCGTACGTGCTGTGGTGGCCCCAGCGCAGGAGAAGGGCCGGCCTCCCGGGGGCCGCACCTCCGACAGACCTCTCCCTCAGCGCTCGGTGAACCCGCTCGGTGAACCCGCTCGGTGAACCCGCTGGATGAAGCGGGTCAGTGAACCCGATCGGTGAACCCCGGTTCGGTGCCCGGTCATGCTCAGGAGTGCCTGACCGAGTCGAGATGGGCGAACACCACCACATTGGCCTCGTAGTCGTGGGCGCTGTGGTCGTAGTTTCCGCCGCAGGTGATCAACCGCAGCTCAGGGGCCGAGGTGTCGGCGTAGACCCTGTCGTCCGGGAAGTCGTCCTTGCTGAAGGTCTCGACGGAGTCGACCTTGAAGTCGGCGACGGTGCCGTCCGCTCGGGTGATGTCCACCTTGTTGCCCGGCTTGAGGGTGCGGAGCAGCACGAACACCGCGGGGCCGGTCTGGGTGTCGACATGCCCCACCACGATCGACGCCCCTCGCTCACCCGGCGAGGCCCCGTCCTTGAACCAGCCCACCAGATTCGTGTCGCTCGCGGGCGGCGGGTTCAACTGCCCGGAGTCACCGAGGGACAACTGCATGAACGGCGCGTCCACCCCGATCTGCGGAATCTCGATCCGCTCCGGTTCCGACCGCGGCAGCGGCTGCGGCGCCGGACTCGCCGTCGCGTTCGGACCGGGCGCTGTGGGGGCGACGGTCAGGAACGGTGAGAGGGCAGGGAACGGGGAGACGGCCGGGAGCGGGGAGACCGCCGTGAGCGGGGGGACGGTCGCGGGCGGGTGGACGGCCGGGAGCGGGAAGTCGGCCATGGGCTGCGGGACCGCCGTGGGCCGGGCGACCGCCGTGGAAGGGGTCGGCGGCTTGGGGTCCGCGGGACTTGCCAGAGAGTTGTGGATGAGGAGAACGCCCAGTCCCACCGCCAAGGCCGGCAACGTCAGAGAACGCCCGACCGTACGGGAAACGGGTCTGCTCCGCGGCTGCTTCGACGGGGGCTGCTGCGGGAGGGCCATCGGACAACGCCTTTCATCGACGGGGGCGGCGGTCAGACATCAGCGGGCCGGGCAGCAGCCGGCCCTGATGCCGCTGCGGCGGCCGCCGTCACCCTTCCCAGAGCGACAGCGGCCGCGACCGCGCAGCAACCGGGGAGCACCGACCGGTCAGATCCCGGCCGCGTCCGTCGTGCCCCGGCGCCGCAGCATGTATGCACCAGCGCCGAGACCGCCGAGCAGCAGCACCGAACCCGCGGCCAGACCGTTGCCGGACTCGGCCAGCCCGCCGCCACCGGCGTGCACCCCACCGTGCGGCTTGCCCTTCGACCCGTGGCGGCCCTTCTCGCCACCGTGCTCGCCGTCCTCCTCCTTCTCCTTCGACCAGCCGCCGCTCTTCCCGCCGGCCCGGTCGCCGTCCTCCTCCTTCTCCTTCGTCCAGCCGCCGGACTTCTCGCCCGCGCGGTCGTCGCTGTCGTTCGACTGGCCTTCCTGCTCGCCCGCCTGCTCGTCGCTGCCTTCCGACGAGCCGCCGTGCTCGCCGCGGCCGTGTTCGCCGCGGCCGTGCTCGCCGCCGCCGTGCTCCTCCTCGCCCTTCGATTCCTCGCCGCCGTTCTGGTCGTGCTCCTCGCTGCCGTAGGAAGAACCGTCGTCCGAAGCACGTAGCTGGTGCACCGACACGGCGTGTGCGGCCGGAGCGCCAAACGCGACGGCCGCGGCAACGGCCACGGAGGCGAACATGGTCCGGGTCACTCGCATAAGAGGTATTCCTTTCGCCGCCACCACGAAGGCCGGCACCACGCCGGCACAGCGGAATCGCAGCAGCACCGTGAACACCCTCAACCCGAGCACCGCACCTCACCACCGCAAGACACGGCAACCGAGCTAGCCCGTACTCCCTCCGGGTGTCTATAGACCGAAAATCAACCCGGTCGGCAGCACCCCCATAGGCAGCAGTCCCCGCCACGAACGACCGCCCCGAGCGCGCCGCCCGACACCGACCTGCCTTACCGGATCCGTCCCATGACGTGACATCAGGTGCTCGTGCAGCCGATCCGGCCGATCCGGCCGATCCGGCCGGGACAGGCGCGGTCACCGGCGACCTCGGGCCTTCGGCCGAGGTGGGTGCTGACGTCCTGCTGACGACGCACCAGAACCCTGGCGATTCGGCCGAGGTGGGTGCTCCCGCGGTGGCGGGAGATCGGGGGTGGCGGCCGGCGTGGCCATGGGCGCGGCGGCGGCTCTGAAGTGGACGGCCTGGCCGCCGCTACCGGTCGGGTCGGCGCTGCTCGCGGTGACGGCGGGCCGTCGGGCCGCGGTGCGCGCCGGGGTGACGGCCCTGGCCGTGCCGGCCCTCGCCGATCCGCACGCGTTCGTCGAGCATGTCGTGCTCTTCCCGCTCGGCGCGGACGGGGCCGGTTCTCCGGCGACCAGCCCCCTGCCCGGCCGTCTGCCGGCCACTTGTGTTCCCGGGGGCCGTGCGCCCGTCTGTGCCCCGAGCGGCGGCGACCGACCTGTCGACTCCCCCGAAGTGCCGACGAGCCGGTCGGCCGCCAACCAGACGATCGCAGCAAGGCGTTGGGTGATCAAGACCGAAGTGGTGCACAATCCATGAGCCAGGCTCATCGATCCGGGAGCACGAGAGTGGACCTGACGGAGATAGAAACCTTCCTGGCGCTGTCGGAGGAACTGCACTTCGGACGCACCGCGGAACGCATGAGAGTGTCCCAGTCCCGCGTCAGCCAGCTGATCCGGTCACTGGAACGACGCATCGGCGCACCGCTGTTCGTCCGCACCAGCCGCCGGGTCGCGCTGACCCCGCTGGGCGAGCACACCCGGCAGACCCTCGGCGCCGCCTACGCGAGCCTCAGGAAGAGCCACGACGAGGCGTGCGCCATCGCACAAGGCATGGTCGGCACCCTGCGCGTCGGCTTCCTCGGCTGCCTCAACGGCCCGCCGCTGACCGACATGGTCGTCGCCTTCGGCCGCCGACACCCGGCCTGCGACATCACGGTGGCCGAGGTGCCCTGGCCCGACCCCTACGGGCCGCTGCGAACCGGCGAGGTCGACGTCCTGTTCACGGTGCTGCCGATCGACGAGCCGGATCTGAAGGTGGGGCCCGTACTGGTGTCCCACGGCCGAGTGCTCGCCGTCGGCCTGGACCATCCGCTGGTGGAGCGGGAATCGGTCTACATCGAGGACCTGGCGGACTGCGTCCTGCTCGACGGGCCCGCCGAACTGCCGGAGGCCCTGCGGCACGGCTTTTGCCCTCCGTTCACCCCGCTCGGCAGGCCGTTGCGCCGCGGGCAGGGCGGACGGACCTACCAGGAGGCGCTCCACCGGGTGGCCACCGGCGAGACGGTGTGGACGACCCACGCAGGACTGTTCCGCACGTACGGGCACCCCGGCGTCGTACACCGCCCGCTGAGCGGACTGCCTCCGGCCAACGGCGCCCTTGTCTGGCGTACGGACACCGAGAACGCCAAGATCCGCGCGTTCACCTCACTGGCCGCACAGATGGCCTCGGGCCACGGGACCTGTTGACTCCTCCAACTCCCCTTCCAAGGGCGGGAACTGGAAGCAGTTGTACGTCCCTGAGGCCGAGAACGGCAGCACGACGGAGTTCTCGGTCTCGTAAAGCGGTTCACCCCGGCGGTCAGTTGATTGTAAACAACCCTGA
Source organism: uncultured Streptomyces sp. (assembly GCA_965654005.1). Classification (GTDB taxonomy): domain Bacteria; phylum Actinomycetota; class Actinomycetes; order Streptomycetales; family Streptomycetaceae; genus Streptomyces. Next base: position 6,927 of record CBFHCJ010000011.1, read on the forward strand.
CAGTTAAGCGCGCTCGCCGCCGAGTCGGGCAACGAATACCTCACCATGGCCGGCAGGCGTCCGAAATTGCCCTTTCTGTAGTATGTAAATGTTCTCTTTATGGTATTTTGCCCAAATTTTTGGTCGATATACTGACCGGGTGGGACTGGATCACGCCTCGCTCACCACGTCGGCCGAACAAGGCCTCTGAGAAGCGACAACAACACCACAGCGGTGCTCGCCCCACAGCGACGCGTGCTGCGTCGAACTCCGCGCCGCACTTTCCGCGACGCCGCGTGCTTGGCGTCGACCGGTGACTCGGCGCCCGTCCGGGCTGGGGAAGCGCCCGATCCACGTGCTTACCGGAGCATCTCTCATGATGATGAAGGGCTACACACGACGGGCTTCTGCTCCTACGGAACCGGCAGTGCGTCACACCGTCACGCCGAAGTCGTCCGCGTCCGACTGGGGACTTCTGCTGATCAGGCTGACCTTCGGACTGCTGATGGCTGGGCATGGCGCTCAGAAACTGTTCGGGATCTTCGGGGGCGAAGGCCTGACGGCGACCGGCACGGGGTTCGCAGCCAACGGTTACCACCCCGGAAAGGTCTTCGCCTTGATCGGCGGTCTGTCCGAGTTCCTCGGCGGTCTCGGCCTGGCCCTGGGGCTGCTCACCCCGCTCGCGGCCGCCGCCCTGATCGGCGTGATGATCAATGCCATGGCGACCGTGACCGGTGTCCACGGTCTGTGGGACACCGACGGCGGCGTCGAGTACAACGTCTGCATCGCCGTTGTCGCCTTGGCCGTCGCCGCTATCGGTCCCGGTCGGCTGGCCATCGACCGTTTCTTCCGTTGGGGTGCGGGCGGCTGGGCCGAGGGAGGCTTCGCCCTGGGCCTTGGCGGAATCGCTGCCGCGATCACGCTCAGTCTCTGACGGCGACGTGAGCAGGTGACGACGACGTACGGCCCGGCCGACCGGCGCGCGGGCTACCTGCGCTTCCCGCCGCCCTGGTCGCCGCTTGCCCGGCCGTTCCCGGCCGTGTTGTCCGTGCCGCCGGCCTTGTTGCCGGACGTGCCGTTGTGGGACGCGCCGTTGCTCCCCGCCGTGCCGTTGCCGGTGTCTGCGGCACCCTCGCCGGGTCTGCCCGTGCCGGCCCGCCTGCTCGGTGCGGCCGTCGCCGACGCCAGATGCTCGGAGCAGTACGCGGCTACCTTGTCCTTCCCGCCGGCGGCCGCGACGAGTTGCTGCCAGGCCGTCGCCTCGAGCGCCTTGCCGCTGTCCTTGACCTGCTTGTAGGCGCGGCAGTGCGCCTCGGTGTCCTGCGCCTGGACCGAGCCGTCCGTGGACCCCGGGCCACCGGAGGAGGCCACCGGGTCCTCACCGCCCGGCCCACCCGGGGCGACCGCCGACGGACGTGCGATCCCCCGGCCGGCACCGGCTGTGTCCGCGGACGAGCGGACCGAACCGATGGCGGCGACCGCGACACCACCCAGGGCAAGGCTGGCGAACACCACGCCGAACGTCATCTTCACAGGGCACCGGGCCCGCCGCTCCTCAGGCAGCCGCCAGTCGTCCCGGCGCCGGGTGCGCGCCCGGTGCGCGCCCTCGGCACGGGCCGCCCGGAAGGCGGCCAGGGCTTGCCGCTCGGCCTCGGGGTCGAGATCGCCTCCGCGTAGGGCGGCGGCCAGCACCGTCTCCAGCGCGGCGGCGTCACGCACCTGCCATGGGCCGGACGCGGCGTCGCCGGGGTGCGCACGTAGACGGCCCGGAACTCCGTCGCCGCTCAGCCGTTCACCCATGTCCGCTTCCGTTCCTGTCCGACCGCTTCGCTTCGTTCGGCGTATCGGAGGTGTCTGTCTGTTGGCCGCTGTCGCCGTCGTTGTTCATTCCGACTCCCCCAGCGTTCGGGCAGCCTCATCCGTCACACCCCCGTCCGCCTCGCTGCCGAGGCCCAGCTCGCGGGCGAGGCGTTTCAGTCCTCGGTGGGCGGCGGTGCGCACCGCTCCCGGGCGCTTGCCGAGGACGCGCGCGGCAGCGGGACCGTCCAGGCCGACGACGACCCGCAGGAGCACGGCCTCCGCCTGGTCCCGCGGCAGCCCGCGGACCAGTGCCAGGGCCCGCTCGGTGGAGAGGGACTCCAGGGCCTGTTCATGGGTGTTGTGCGGGGCGGGCAGGTCCAGTACGTCCTGTTCGGTCCCTCCTGGCCGGGGCCGTACGCGCCGGCGGCGCAGATGGTCCAGGGCGCGGTGCCTGGCGATGGTCGCCGTCCAGCCGCGGAACCCGGCCCCGTCCCCCCTGAAACGTCCGAGGTCACGGGCGATCTCCAGCCAGGCGTCGGACGCCACGTCCTCCGCGTCGTCGCCGACGAGCCCATGCAGATAGCCGAGCAGTCCCGGCTGCACGATCCGGTAGGCGACCGCGAAAGCGGTCTCGTCACCGTCCTGGGCCCGCGCGACCGCCGCGCCCAATTCCCCGTCGTACGCCTGTGCGCGCCGGGGTTGCCGTGCCTGGCCCAAAACCGTCCTCGTTCGCACCGGGTTCATAGCGAGTCGATGCCGTCCGCCGCGCTGCGGTCGCGTCGACGGCCCCATGGTGTCCAGCGTCCGTCCTCACGGAAATGTCACAACGCACCAGTCGCCTTCACGTCGTCACCGGCTCGCCTACCACCACCACGCGCCCACCACAAAGCCGCCGAAGGCGGGGTCGACACTGGCAGCTCCGGAGAGTGCCGGGTGACGTTTCGCGCCGGCCGTGCGCTGCATGAGTACCGAGTCCGCGCCGGACCGGCCAAGTGTGACCGTCCGGCCGGATGTCGGCACCACGAACCACCACTCCGCCGAGGTGTAACACTTCCGGCCGAGTTCGCTCTTTCCACGCGGGCGACCGGGTCGGTCGGCCAGGACGAGGAGCACGACTCGTGCAGTGGACGGACGCCCGCGGCGGAGCGTACGGCGGGGATCCGTACGGTGGTGTCGGGTACGCGTGTGCCCGCAAGACACCGCAGTGGTACTGAACCGCAGTTGTACTGAGAGGACAGTGAGCAGAGCCCATGAGCGGACACCGGCGCCGACCGCCGCAGCGCTTGAACGGCGGCATACGTGCCGGGGATGACCGCGCCGCGGGCCGCCGGGCCGCACGGAGTGACCCGGCCCCACAACAGGACCTCGCAGGCCGCGCCCGGAGAAGAGCGCCACAGAAGAAACGTTGGATCGACTACCCGCGCCGGAGCAGGACGGGCCCGCGCCGCTGGCTGCCGTCGATACGCCAACTGCTGGCGCTCTTCCTGCTCTTCCTCGGCGGCACGGCAGCGGCCGTCGGCTATGCCTACGCCACGGTCACCATCCCCGACCCCAATCCCACGACACTGCTGCAGAACAACGTCTACTACTGGTCGGACGGCACGGTCCTGGCGACCGACGGCAGCGTCAACCGGCAGAACGTCACGCTCTCGCAGGTACCCGCCGACGTGCAGTGGGACTTCATCGCCGCGGAGAACGCCTCCTTCTACACCGACCCGGGCATCGACCCGCAGGGAATCGCCCGGGCCGTCGTCCACATGGCCGAGGGCGGCTCCATCCAGTCCGGATCGACGATCACCCAGCAGTTCGTCAAGAACACCTACCTGGATCAGTCGCAGACGGTCTCACGCAAGGTCAGGGAACTGCTGATCTCCACCAAGATCGGCGCAGTCATGACCAAGCAGCAGATCCTCCAGGGATATCTGAACACCTGCTTCTTCGGCCGTCAGGCCAACGGCATCCAGGCCGCGGCCCGCATGTACTACAACCTGCCGGTGGAGAAGCTCGACGTGAGCCAGGGAGCCTTTCTCGCCGCGGCGGTCAACGAGCCGAGCCTCTTCCAGCACGCGGACTCCGATCCCACGGCCAAGGCCCAGGCGGAAGCACGCTGGTCCTGGGTGCTCGACCGCATGGTGAAGATCGGCAAGCTGACGCCGCAACAGCGGGCCCGGTACGCGGCCGCCGGTTTCCCGGAGCCCCGGAAGTGGGCCCCTGGTTCGGGGTTCACGGGCCAGGTCGGCTACCTGGTCCAACTGGCCAGGGACTATGTCCAAGCGCACGACAGCACCATCACCGACAGCAGCCTGAGCCGGGGTGGTTACCAGATCTACACCACCTTCGACAGGAAGAAGACGGCGGAACTCGCCCGGGCCGTAGCGAAGGTACGCAAGGAGCGCCTCGACCCCGCCCACCGGTCGGTCGACCGGGACGTCCAGGTCGGTGGCGCCTCGGTGGATCCCACGACCGGCAGGATCCTGGCCGTCTACGGCGGTGCCGGCTTCGACCAGGCCCACTACTCGGACAACGCCGACACCTCCGGCGTCCCGGTGGGCTCCACCTTCAAACCCATCGTCCTCGCCGCCGCGCTCCAGCACGGAGGCGTACTGCAACCCGGCAAGCCCCCGCAGCCGATCACCCCGGCCAGCAAGTTCAACGGTGACGACGGCATCCAGATCAAGGACCAGCAGGGCAACTACGTCACTGACGACAAGGACCCCACCGGGCTCCTCCACCAGCACAACGACACCGACAACCGCTGGGGCTACATCACTTTGCGCAAGGCGATGGAGCAGTCGGTCAACACGCCGTACGTGCAACTGGGAGAGGACGTCGGCTACGGGAACGTGGCGAGGACAGCGCAAGCCCTCGGCCTGCGCCCGAGCAGCCTCGCGGCCCCCAGCGCCGGTTTCTACATCGGCACCTCGACACCGAGTGCCATACGTATGGCGGGTGTCTACGCGACCTTCGCCGCCGACGGGATGCGGACCAGCCCCTATTCGGTGACCAAGGTGACCAACAACGGCTCGGTGCTGCCCGGCTTCACCGCCCCGACCCCCGTGCAGGCCCTGCCGGCCGCGGTCGCCGACAACGTGACCGACGTTCTCCGGGGCGTCATCACCCGGGGCACCGGCACCAAGGCCCAGGCTCTCGGCAGGACGGCCGCGGGCAAGACGGGAACCACCGACGACTACCGCTCCGCCTGGTTCGTCGGCTACACCCGCCAACTCGCCACCTCCGTCGTCCTCTTCCGAGAGGACGCGGCCCACCCCCAGCTGCAATCCCTGGTAGGCGTCGGTGGCCTGCAGAAGGTGTTCGGCGGCGACATACCCACCGACATCTGGACCCAGTACATGCGCGACGCTCTCGCCGGTCTGCCCGACGCCCCCTTCCCCACTCCCGCCCCCCTCGGCCGCGGCACCGACGAGCCCGGCGCTCCCTCCCCCTCTCCCACCAGGACCCCCGACAAGCGGGGCACCAAGCCCGCCAGGAAGACGACCAGCACCGCCGCCCCCAGCCCGGGCGCCCCGACGACCCGCACCAGATGCCGCCACCACAAGTGCGGTTGACCGCTGGGGCACCGCCACGCAACGGGCGGTGCCGCCCTCGGTGACCTTCACGGCCGCGGCGGCGTACCGTCGGCGGACGGTTTCACGCAGGTCGCACTGACCACCGAGGCCGTCCAGGCGTCCGATTGCGGGCCGGGTCATGCAGCCGCTGGGCAGGGATGGAAGCGGGCCAGGTAGGCGAAGGTGGAGCCATGGCGGGTGGCCAGATGGAGTCCGGACGCGTCGGCGAGACGGTGCAACGTGCCGAACGGGATCCAGTGGCGGTCGAAGAACTCGCCGACCACCAGCCGGCCGCCTGGTGCCAAAACCCGGACCGCCTCGGTCAACACGCGCTCCGGCTCTGGTATCTCGCCCAGCGCGGTCACCAGATACAGGGCGTCGAACGTACCGTCGGCAAAGGGAAGTTCACGAGCATCGGCTAGGGTCGGCGTGATGTTGGCGAGGCCCTGCAGCTGAGCGCGGCGCATCACGTGGTCGAGCATCTGCGGCTGGATGTCCAGGACGTCCAGCCGCCCGTCCGGGCCGAGTTGCGGAGCGACGTGCAGCGACTGCAGACCGGTGCCGGGACCGACTTCCAGCATCCGTTCGCCCGGCTTGGGCCGCAGTACCGAGTCCAGGTTGTTCGAGGTCAGGCAGGGCAACTGCAGGTCCAGCAACGTGCGTTGGGCGTACGGGTAAGGAGCCTTGTCGCCGAACCACCAGGCGCCCGCGGCGACGGCACCGGCGGCGAGCGCCCAGCGTACGCCGGGCTTGGTCAGGACGGTGGGGAGCATGGTTCTTCTCCTGCGGGGTGGTGAGGGGAGGGAAGCAGAGCAGGTCGGGAGGGTGCGGGGGCGGCTATGCGGAGTACGACCCCGGGCCGACGGTCAGGCCGTGGGACGGGCACGCCCCCTCACCGCCAGCACGACGCACATCACCGCCAGCGGCAGCTCCGCGCCGAACGCCATCGCCACCGCCGAGAGCTGGTCCTCGCCCGGTGCCGCCGTCATCGTGTCGAACCAGGCGTCGACCACCAGCAGCGTCGCGGTGGCGGTCGCCGTGAGCGCGTGCAGGTGGTGACCGCGCACGGCCAACAGCCCCGTGGAGACCAGGCCCAGCGCCTCGAAGCTGTCCAGGCCGACCCAGGCAGTGCACCAGTTCGCGGCGGTTGCGGTTCCGGGCAGGCCGTTGGCCAACACGAACAGCCATGGCAGCAGGGCCACTCCGCAGGCCATCAGGACGTGTTCCATGCGGCATCCGCGGCGGACCCGTGGCCCCGCCGACTCGCCCTGGCCACCGCGCTGGTGACGGACACTCGGCACGCTCATCGGATCGCACTCCTCGCGTTCCCGGCTCTCCTTCATGGCCTCCAGCCTTCACCGAGCGGCGATCACAGTCAGTAACGCCAATGTCCGTTCCGGAGTGGTACCAGTTGCACCCCCAAGGCTGACGTTTGCGCCATGGACCGCCCCTGACCACGGCACCTACCGTTTCCCCATGCCTACAACCGCCCGCCTGCGGCGCGTGATCCTGCGGCCGTTCCAAGGAGTCGGACGACCGGTCGCGTTCATCGCCACGGGGATCCTGATCCAGCTCGGCGTACTGCTGGTCCTGGCCCTGCCGTGGATGTTCCTCGTCCCGGTGTCGACGGGGGCCGTCCTCCTCGCGGTCCTCGTCCCGCTCGCCGCCGTCGTGCTCACCGGCCCGCAGCTGACCGCGGCGCAGCACGGCCGCTTCCGTACCCGGCTCGGCGTGGACATCCCCTCGCCCTACAGCGGGCGGCGACCTCGACTGCGAGAGTGGCTGCGGTCCCCGCCGGGTCGGCGGCAGCTCACGTACCACCTGCTGCAGGGGCCACTCCTGGCCCTCGCCGCGGTCTTCGTCCTGCTGGTGTGGACCGCGGCCGTCGCCGCCGCGTCGGTCTATGTGTGGCTCTGGCTGGTGTCGCTGGACTGGCGCGTCGACCACCCCGGCTACACCACCTGGGCGGCGTACGTCACCGCTGCCGGAATCGCCCTGCTCTACATGGCCTCCTGGCTTTCCGGAGCCCTCGCCCGGCTCGAGACCCGCGCCGCCACCGTGCTGCTCGGGCCCAGCCGCGAGGAGCAGTTGACGCGCCGGGTCGCGACCCTGGCCCAGAGCCGGGCGGGTCTGGTGGACGCGGCCGACGCCGAACGGCGGCGCATCGAACGGGACCTGCACGACGGAGCCCAGCAGCGGCTGGTCTCCCTGGCGGTCAACCTCGGGCTGGCCAAGGCGACGCTCGGCGACCTGCCCGAGGACGCCAGCCGGGTGATCGACGAGGCACACCGGGAGGCGAAGGAGGCGATAGAGGAGCTGAGCAGTCTGGTGCGCGGGCTGCACCCGGCTGTTCTGGAGGACCGCGGTCTCGACGCCGCGCTGTCCGGGATCGCCGCCCGGGCACCCATCCCGGTACGGGTGAAGGTGGACCTGCCGTCGCGGCCGTCGCCCACGATCGAGGCCGTCGCCTACTTCGTCGTCTCCGAGGCGCTGACGAACGTGGTGAAGCACGCGGAGGCGTCCAGGGCCGAGGTCACGGTGGAACGCTTCGGGTCGACCCTGCTGGCCGTCGTCAGCGACGACGGCGTGGGTGGCGCCGACCTCACCCGTGGCACCGGCCTTGCGGGGCTGGCCAAGCGGGTCGCTTCGGTCGATGGCACCCTGTCGGTCGACAGCCCCGTCGGGGGGCCGACCGTCTTGACCGTGGAGCTGCCGTGCGTGCCGTGATCGCCGAGGATTCCCTATTGCTCCGGATCGGCGTGGTGAAGGTCCTGGAGATGGCCGGGTTCGAGGTGGCCGCCGAGGTCGGCGACGCGGAAGCGCTGTTGGCGGCGGTGGAGGAACACCGGCCGGACATCGCGGTGGTGGACGTCCGCATGCCTCCCGGCTTCACGGACGAGGGGGTGCGGGCCGCGCTGGTCGTGAGGCGACAGTGGCCGGACACGGCGGTGCTGCTGCTCTCGCAGTACGTGGAGGAGCGGTACGCGGCCGATCTCCTGGCCGCCAACACCTCGGGGATCGGCTATCTGCTCAAACAACGGGTCGCGGACGTCGAGTCGTTCGCCGAAGCGCTGCGGCGGGTGGCCGCAGGCGGCACCGCACTCGACCCGCAAGTGGTCTCCCAGCTGCTGGTGCGCCGCCACAGCGATCCGCTGGACCGGCTCACCCCGCGCGAACGTGAGGTCCTGGAACTGATGGCGGGCGGCCGGTCCAACGCCGGGATAGCCGAGCAGCTCGTGGTCAGCGAGAGCGCGGTGGCCAAACACATCAACAGCATCTTCGCCAAGCTCGACCTGCCGAAGGCGGAAGCGGACCACCGCCGGGTGCTCGCCGTGCTGCGCTTCCTCGGCGTGGCCTGACAGCGGCGGAGCCCGCACGGGGACGCCGCGCGGATACGCGTCAGGGTGCGTAGCCGCGCTGGATGAAGGCGATCGTCTCGTCCAGGCTCTGCTCGATCCGCTCAGCGGGAATCGGGCCGCTCAACGCCAGTGTGGTGAGGCCCTGAAGCGCGGCGTTGTGCGGCACGGCGATGACGTCCGGCGGGCCCTCGCGGACCTCGCCCCGGCGCTGTCCGCCCTCGATCAACCCCATGGCCAGGCCCTCAAGGCGCTGCTTGGCCGCGACCAGTTCCTCGGAGGCGGTGGGGTCGTACTTGAACGCGTACATCAGGTCGAGCATGGCCGTATTGGCGGTGGCGAAGTCCAGGTGGGCGCGTGCGATCGCGGCGAGCCGGTCGGCGAACGAGTCGTCGGCCCGCTCCAGCGCTCCGGTCAGCGCGGTCTCGAGACGGTCGTGTCCCTCCAGTGCCAGCGCGTCCAGCAGGGCCTGCTTGCCCTTGAAGTGGCGGCTCGGTGCGGCCGGGCTGACCCCGATCTCGCGGGCCATCGCTGCGCCAGGTCACCGTCGGCGGCGACCGTCTGGGCCGCACAGCCCTCGGTGAACTGCGTGGCCGCGGCGTTCCCGAGGTCTTCACGACATACGGACTGACCGAGGCGGGCCCCCGAGTCGCCACGAACTCCCTCGGCACCGACACCACCCCTGAAGCCCTGGGCGAACCGCTGACCGGTGTGAGCCTGGAGTTGCGGCCCACCGGCGACACCCGGGAAGGCCTGGGTGAACTCGTGGTCCACACCCCGACCGCGCAGGCCGGCACCTACCAGGACGGCGTGTTCGTGCCCTACCTGCTGGGAACCGAGGTCCCCACCGGCGACCTGTGCGAACGCCTGGAGGACGGCAGCGTCCAACTCGTGTGCCGCTCGCGACGGGTGGCCTCGGTGGCCGGTGAGAAGGTCTACCTCGGTCTGGTCGAGCGAGTCCTGGCTGAACACCCGGACGTCAGCGCCGCCCGGGTGGCCGCCGACCAGGAGAACCCGGGCCAGTTGGCCGCTCAGATCCTGCCCCGGCCCGGAGCCGACCTCGTCGACACGGCAGCCCTGCGCCGCTGGTGCCGCGGACGGCTGCGGGCCGTGGAGGTACCCCACCGCTTCACGGCGGTGGACCTGGCCACCCAGATTTCCAAGTAGTACCCCCATCCACCGACTGCTGATCAGCAACTCATGTCAGAAACCCATGGAGGAAGAAATGACCATGACCCCCACCGAGGCGAATGTGGTGGCTCCGACCGAGGGCAACCTGCAGATCGCGGGCGACCTGGTCCGTAACGGAGGCGTGGTCGTCGCACCCTCCGACACCAACCTGGCGTTGACCATGGACCCGTGGAACCGTGCCGCCGTCGAGCGCGCCTTCGCCATCAAGCGCCGCCCGCCGACGTCCCCGCTGACGCTGTTCGTGCGCCACCCGCAGGAGTGGCAGGAGTACACCGAGGTACCCGAGGCGCTGCGGGAAGCCGTGCGCCGGCTGACCGAGGCGTTCTGGCCCGGCCCGTTCAACATCGTGCTGCCGCGCAACACCCGTATCCCGGACCACCTGGTCTGCGGCGGCCCGACCGTGGCCATCGGCTGCCTGTCCAACCCCACCATCCAGAAGCTGATCGAGGCGGTCGGCCGCCCGGTGGCGATGACCTCGGCCAACCTGTCCGGCCAGGCCGACGGCGTCCTGGTCGACCTGGACCTGGCCGTCGAGCAGATCGGCCAGGCCGTCGACATGGTCGTCAAGGGCGGCCACCAGGGCACCACCGCCTCCTCCACGATCGTCACGGCGGCCGGCGTGCCGTTCAAGGTGCTGCGCCTGGGCGACATCACCGCCGAGCAGATCCGCGAAGCACTGGGCGACCTGGCCCACCTGCTGGAGGACTGAGATGCGTGGCTCGGGGCGCCGGGCGGACCACGACGGTCCGTCCGGCGTTCCGGGAAGGGCACCCCGGGGGACACCTCGGGGGACACCTCGGGGAAGGGTGCTGGTCACCGGGGCCACGGGCTTCATCGGCAGTCGGGTCGTCGCCCTCCTGGCCGCACTCGGCGGTCCGGACCTCCGACTCCTGACCCGCCACCGGTCACCGGTCGGAACGGGTGATCAATGTCAGTTCGTACAGGGGGACTTGACCGACCCCGCCGGCCTTCGCGGCATCTGCGAGGGCGTGAGCGTTGTTCATCTTGAAGTCGCTGGTCGCGGGGCTGGTGTGATGGCTTGCCCTGGTGCTCGTGCCGGTCGTGGCTGGTTGTCCCGGGTGTAGTGATCCATGATGCATCGGCGCGCTCGCGGAGAAACCGTCAGCACTTTTCGGGCACAGCATGGGTGCGCTCGTCGCGTTCGAGGTCGCGCGCCGGATGGAATCCGACGGCACGGCCGATCCCCTGGCACTGTGCGTCTCAGGTCGGCGGGCGCCGACGACGAGTCGATCGGAGTCGCTGGATCTCACCGACGATGAGCTGATAGCCCAGCGGGGCCGACTCGGCGGCACCAGTCCCGTACTCCTGGAGGACAGGGAGGCGATCCAGCCGATCCTCCGGGTCATGCGGAACGACTACAGAGCCGTCCGGAACTACCAGTACCCTCCCGGGCCGGGGCTCAGCTGCCCGGTGCGTCGCACTCGTCGGCACGGAAGACTCATGGGTCACCGTTCCCGAAGCCCGCATGTGGCAGTCCGAGACGAATGCCGAGTTCACGCTCAAGACATTCCGCGGCGGCCATTTCTACCTGGCCGACATGTTTGCTGAAGTGGGTGACGAGATCATCGACCTCCTGCGAAATTCCACGGTGACGTCACGAGCTTGATCTCCACCTTGCCCGGGATTCGGTCAAGGAACCATCTTTCATCCCGGGTCCTGACGGCGGTATCGGCGACCGGGTGAAGTCTGACGCCGAAACCGCCTCGCATCGGGCCGGTATCGTGTCTACCCGTCTGGAACGCCGGACGAGGAAGGCCGATCCTGATCGGGAGACTGTTTCACTGTCAGGGCGTCTTCCGCCCGCCGTTCAGGTCCGGTAACGGAAGAGAATCCGGCCGCGGGTGAGGTCGTAGGGGCTGATCTCCACGAGCACCCGGTCATACGGCAGGATCTTGATGTAGTTCTTCCGGATCTTGCCGCTGATGTGGCTGAGAACCTTGTGTCCGTTCTCCAGCTCCACCTGGAAGGTGGCGTTGCGTAGGCACTCGACGACGGTGCCCTCGACTTCAATGCCGCGTGTTTGTTTTGGCATGCTCTCGCACTTCTGTGGTCGGTGATGGTGCGGTCGGGGAATCGCCGCTGCCGCGCGTGCTTCGTGCTCGGGCTCGTGCGGCGGGGCGGTGGGGCGTCACTGGAGTACCAACTCCAGGTTGCTGCTTACGTGTTGGGCGCCGATGCCGTCGAAGAGTGCCATGGCCGCTTCGTTGGATTCGCTGACTTCGGCCGATACCGTCTGGATCCCGGACCGGTGCAGTGAACCGAGCACCTGGGCCAGCAGCGCGCGGGCGATACCGCGGCGGTGCTGGTCGGCCCGGACGGCGATCAGGCCGATCCGCGGCTGCCGGGGTACCGGCGCCAACCGGAGCATTCCCACGTAGTGGCCGGACTGTGCCGCCACCGCGCACTTCGAGGGGTCCACCAGCTTCGATGGGTTCACCGGGGTGAAGTCGTCCGGGCGGTGCAACACCTCGGCCGGCATCTCCTGCCAGCCGACAGTGGCCTCGACCTCGTCGCGAACCGCGCGGTCCAGCTGGCGTACAGGGCCCTCTTCCGCTTCGCCGACGGGCACGATCGTCACGTCCGACGGCGGCTGCACCGAGGCGAGTCCGGTGGTCTGCGGGTCGGTGGCTACGAGGCACATCCACTCGCGGCGCCCGGTCGTGAAGCCGGCTCGCTCCCAATGGGAGGTCAGTTCGACATCGGCCTCGTCGACCATCGTGTACAGCGGTCGCGGCAGGTCCGCCAGCATCGCATCGGCGAGTTGGTCGAACGCCGCATCGTGCCAGGAGTCGATGTTGACGAAAAGCCGTCCGTCGAGCCTGCGCCAGGCCTCACCGCGGCCGACCACCTGGTCATCCTCCAGCGCGTGCCACTGCCTCTCAGCGACTTGCGTGATCACAACCGTGTGCTCGCCCGTGCCGGAAGCGGAGGGTGCAGAATTCATAGGTCTTTACCTTTCGGAATTGCCTTGTCGAGGCGCTCCCGGCGACCTATGTCAATCGCCCGACCGTGACAGAGAGGAGAGCACCCACATCGATACCACCTTCATGGGTCTCACCTCCTCGCAACTGTTTCACGGATTTGAGTAGACTATCAGCCCGAGCTCGTCCCGTCCACCAAGTGACCCGCGAACACCTCGGTGTGGAGCAGTAGTTGGGCGACGGCGGAGCTGCCGTGAGGCTTGCGCTCGGGGTCCTCGGCCGCGGTGCCCGGGTGGTGGGCGATCGGCGGCGCTGCACCCGGTTGTGCCATTCCATCATCGGTATCTCGTGCCGCTTTCCGCAGGCCGCGGACAAGGACGGTTCTGGCGGCTGCCGGCGAGCGGCGGCAGCGGAGCGGGTCCGGCGCCTGATGACAGGTGCGCGCTTCGCCATCCGCTGATCCCGGCCGTGGTGCTGAGGCCGGACAGCACCATGGCTGTCCCGGCAGTGACGACCAGCGAGCGCAGCACTGGCCTGACAGTGTGGTCGGACATCGCGCGGACCGACTCGCCTGTGCCCGGCTACGGGCTCACGAGCGCGGATCCGCCGGGTATTCGGCGGTTCACGGGGCTCAGTGCGGACCGTCGCCACCCTGGAGCGGGTCCTCACGACCGCGGCGATGCCCGGTGTTCCCCGTGGTTCCCCGCAGGACCTGGCACGCATCTGGCACGTCCCAGACGCTGCGGATTCCTCCGCAGGGCCGTTGTCACGGGCGGGGAGGTCGCCGAGGTCCCCTCGACTGGTCAGCGGAGGGCTGGGGCTGGTGACGCTCAGCTACGGTTGCGCTGGTTTCTGTACTTCATCGCTGTACAACGGTTGGGGCATGGCTGCCGTTTTTCGAGTGTCTGGTCAGGGTGCACCAGTTCATATCGTCGGGGTCCCCTACGGTCAGAGCCACCAGCAAGCGCCCGTTGTCCCGGTAAAGGTCGAACGGGGTTTCTTCGTCCCCTATGGTCACATCGAGTTCTTGCTCGGCGCCGGACTTGTAGATCTCCCAGGTGCCATCCCCGCTGGCCCTCTGCGTGACCTTGCCGTCGAGGTGCATCTCGGTAGGGATGCCGGTGGCGGACGCCGATCCGTCCGGATTCAAGGTCAACGTGGTGTCGCACTCCCGGGCGCGCCAGGTGCCTATGAGCTGAGAGTCGTGGACGTTCTTCGCGGGCGGATAGCCGCCCCATCCCATGCACGCGGAGACCGACAGCGCCATCGGGGCCGAAATCAGCGCCCACTTCCATGCTCGGCTGTTCATCGCACCCCCTTCGTACTGGTGGCTGATCTTAGGCCTCTGGCGAACTGCTGGCTCGAACCGGCAGCCTGCGCCGGTTCAGGGAGGGCGGGGAGCGGCCGGGCCACGTACGGCACGCAGGTGGAACAACCCGCGAATAACCAACCCCAGGCCGCTCTACCCCGATGTGTCGGTGCCGAAGAACGCGGGGCGCTGGATCGGCGCGGTGCAACACCGTATGGCCCAGGCCGGGAGCATCGCAGTGCCTCGGCGGTGGACCTCGTCATCGCCGCCACCGCGGCCCACCACGGCCTGGCCGTCCTCCATGACGATGCCGACTACCGCGCTATTGCCCGGCACGCGTCCGACCTGACCGAGCACCACATCCACGACGTGGCCTGAGTCAGAACTCGCCGGTCAGACGGGATCGGTGGCGGCCGTCGGCCGGCGTGAGAGCGCGTCGGATGCCTTGGCCGTGGCGTACAGGGACGCCGCGAGGGCGAGGGCGAGTGTCGCGCCGGCGGCGAAGATGCCGGCCGACGGCTCGGCCTGGGGGCTGCCGGCCTCCGTACGGGCGGAGCCGGTGAGGAAGGGGACCACCATGAGGACGGCCAGGCCCAGGGCCACCTCACCCCAGACGACCTTGGGGAAGTGCCGTAGCGTCAGGTGGAAGAGTGAGGCGGTCTCGCCTGCGCGGCGGGCCTGGGTCATGCGTGGCATCAGCCAGAACTGGTTGAAGGCGCCCGCTGCGACCAGTCCCAGGACGAGGACGATTTTCACCAGCAGGGCGAGGCCGTAGCCGGTGGTCCACAACTGGCTGATTCCGCCGACGTGCTCCCAGCCCATCCACAGACCCGAGATGACGACGCCGGCGACGCAGACCATCGCGACGAGACTGAAGCGGCGCCATATGTCGGCCCAGATCAGCCCCGCGTTCGGGCTCAAGCGGCGGCGGGCACCGGCGAGGATGCTCAGCAGGACCAGGCCGCCGAGCCACACCGTGCCGCTGATGATGTGGATCTGGGTGAAGACCAGGTCCAGCAAGGCGCCCGTGGTTTGCGGGGCAGTGACCGGGACGGCGCCGATGAGCGTCACCGCCGGCGCGAGGGGCAGAGCGGTGAGGGCGATCGGCTCGAGCCGGCGCTGCGCGCCGCGCGCGAACAACGCCATGAGGGTGGCCGCGGTCGCCAGAAGGACGAGGTTCTGCACCAGGAAGACGGTGCCCTGTGCGATCCAGGCGCCCTTGTCGGCGGGTGCCCGCAGGAACTGCCATATGTGTCCCGGGGCGAGGGCGTCGCCGAACGGCATACCCGTATCTGCCCGGGCCACGCGCGCGGCGAGTTGGAAGTATCCGGTCACCAACAGAACCACGCCGGACCAGGCGAGGCAGATCGCCGACCGGTGGCGCAGCACGGCGACGTCGTCGGCCGTGTCCGATGAGCCCCTGAGCGCCGGGCGGACGGTGCCGGCGTATGTGACGAGACCGCCGATGGAGCCGGTCAGGCCGATGAAGTAGCCCGTCTTGGTCAGGGCCCGCCAGGTTGTGGGCAGGGCGTATCCGGCCGTGTCCGCGGCCAGCAGCAGTGCGCTCATGAGGTAAGGCTAACCTAATTTCGGATGGAGTCGGCAAGGCGAATCGGCCCCGCCTGTGAGCCACTCACCGCTCCGGCCGGCAGGCGCAGCTCGGCCCGGCCACCGCAGCGCGCCGCACCATGATCCTCAAGCCCGCCCCCAGACCCCGCTGTCCACCCTCGCTCTCGCCGCGATGCTCAAGGAAGCCGGCCTGCCCGACGGCGTCCTCGACATCATCACCGCCACCGACGCTGCCGGAGTCGTCGAGCCGCTGCTGCGCGGCGGAACTGCTTGGCCATCACGAGGCCGGTCAGGTCGAACAGGCTTCCTGATCACGCGGGAACGGCGCTGACAGCTTGACCCTCTCCTTACGTCAGGCTTGAGGCTGTATGCCGACGAAAGGGCAGGTGGATGAGCTACTCCGTGGGGCAGGTCTCGGCCTTCGCCGGTGTGACGGTACGTACGTTGCATCACTACGACAAGGCAGGGCTGCTCTCGCCCAGCGACCGAAGCCACGCCGGCTACCGGCTCTACAGTGACGCTGACCTGGTCCGGCTCCAGCAGATCCTCTTCTACCGCGAGCTCGGGTTTTCCCTCGATGAGATCGCTGCGATGCTCAAGGATCCCCTGTCGAACGCCCTGGACCATCTGCGCGCCCGACAGCGGCAGTTGAGTGAGGAGATCGCCAGGCTGCAGCGGCTGGCCGAGGTAGCGGAACGGGCGATAGAGGTCCAGCAGACCGGGGTGTCCCTGACTCCTCAGGAACGCTTCGAGATCTTCGGTGAGATTGCTTTCGACCTGAGCTATGCCAGCGAGGCGCAGCTGAAGTGGGCGCAGTCGGATGGACAGCGCGAGGCGATGGCACGCGCCGCTGCCCACACCAAGGAGGACTGGCGGCAGCTCATGGGCGAGGCAGCCGCCTGGCGCGCGGAGCTACTCGCGGCCTTCGACGAGGGGGAGCCGAGCGACAGCGAGCGGGCCATGGACCTCGCCGAGGAGCACCGCCTACACATCTCACGATGGTTCACCTCCTGCCCACCTGAGATGCACCGGCGCATCGCGGACGACTTCATCGCCGACCCGCGCGCCTTCGCTCTGGTCGTACCGCCGTCGCAGCAACGCCCGGGCCTGGCCGCCTATACGTGCAAGGCGGTCCACGCCAACGCGGCCCGCCACACAGGTGGCCGTACCGATCCCGAGGAGAACCGATGAGGATCCTGATCGCCGCGGCCGGATCGCGCGGCGACGTTGCGCCCTACACGGGCCTGGGCGCAGAACTGCGCCGGGCCGGATACGACGTCGTCCTCGCCACCACGGAAGCCTTCGCGCCACTCGTACGCGACGCCGGGCTGGAGTTCCGCAGTCTCCCCGCCGACCCGCGGGGGCATGGCGGCGTGTCGGGCAAGCGGGAACTGATGCGTACTGCTGCCGCGTTCCTCACCGAACTGGGCCAGGGGTTCGCCGACGCGTTGGCCGACGGCCCGGATCTGCTCCTGCTGTCGACCACCACAGCCCCGCTCGGCTGGCACCTCGCCGAGGCCACGGGCACACCGAGCCTCGGTGTGTACCTCCAACCCACCGCACCGACCGGCGACTTCCCACCCGTCGTGACAGGCTCACGCTCACTCGGCCATCCCGCCAACCGCCTGGCCGGACGTTTCGCTCTTCGCGTGGCCGACCGCGTCTTTGAGCAGGCGGTCGCAACGCTGCGCCACCGTCTCCAGTTGCCGCCGGCCTCCGCTTCCGCGATTCGCAGACGGCAGGAACAGGCGAACTGGCCCATCTTGCACGGCTTCAGCACGGCACTGGTGCCCCGCCCCTCCGACTGGCGCCCCGGCCTGGAGGTGGTGGGCAACTGGTGGCCCCATCACGATCCGTCCGAACGGCTACCCACGGACCTGGAGGACTTCCTTCGTGCCGGACCCCGGCCCGTCCTCATCGGCTTCGGGAGCATGGCGTCCGGAGACGGAGAACGGCTGAGCGAGATCGCCGCGCGAGCCCTGCGCCGCGCCGGGCTGCGCGGCATCCTCCAAGCCGGCAGTGCCGGGCTCGCGGCCGACGGCGACGACGTGCTCACCATTGGGGACGTACCGCACGCACTGCTGTTCCCACGGCTGGCTGCGGTGGTCCACCATGCCGGAGCCGGCACCTCGGCCGCAGCGCTGCGCGCCGGAGTGCCCGCGGTCACCGTGCCGGTGACCGCCGACCAGCCGTTCTGGGCGGGACGACTTGCTGCCCTCGGTGCCGCCACCGACCCGATCCCCTTCCGATCCCTGACTGCCGAACGGCTCGCCGACTCACTCGACCAAGTCGTGAAGCAGCAGACATACACACGAGCCGCCGCGAGAGGCGCCCAACACATGGTGACCGAGGACGGAGCAGGCCAGGTTCTCAAGACCATCCAGCGGCTGGTGAGGTTCAACTAGGTCGGCGGAACGGCTTTGGGCTGGAGCGGCTTCGGCCCGAGTGATCACGGCCTGGGCCGCGGGACGTCGGCGTGCGGTGGCGGTGCGGACCAGCAGGTTGGTGAGGTGTACGCGCTCGGACGAGGGTGAGTCGGCGCGGTCCTCTTCGAGTCTACCGCCGAGGCACTGCGATGTTCCCCGGCCTGGAATCGACGAGGTGAACAAGCGCCGGGGCCTACGACGCGGCGGCCGGGGCGGCGTCCCGGACTTGAAGTCCTTCCCGTCAAACAGGACTTGGGCAGCGGTGGCCGCTGTCTGAACGGCAGGTCGGTCGTGCGCCGGTGCCGGCGCCGGTGCCGCGGGGGACTCCGGAGGTCGTGGGGCACCGCTGACGTCCGCTGCCGCCATCGGCGGCCGACAAGGAATCCAGCCCGGCCGACAGCCCGAACAGCGCGCCGCGGCAAGGAATGTGCGGCACTCATACGGGCGCGTCCCGGTGCCCGTCAAAGTCCCGTCAAACAAACCTGGGAAACCGTCAGGGGCGCGTCAACGCACGACGCTGGTGGCCGGATCCCGGCGCAGACTGATCGCCGAACGGGGGACGGGCGACCGTCCGTGGTGTGACGTGGGAGGGACCGTGAGTATCACGGCCGGGACATCGCGGAAACCTCAGGCGGAGACTGGCGTACAGCCGCACCAGGCAGCGGTCGTCCCGTCCGGAGGCCGACCTGGTCCGCGGTCAGGAGAGGGAACGCGGAGCGGAGTGGCGGGGCAACGCCTGCGCCGGCAGGCCGTGGCCGCGCGGGCCGCTCTGCGCCGCCGTTTCTGGGCCACGGTGCCCGCGCGGCTGCGCCTTCTGCGCGCGGCCACGGTGCTGCTCTCCGCCGCCCTGGCCGTGCTGCTGCTGGTGGCCGGGCTCGCCGCCGCGGGCACCTGGGGCAGTGTGGCAGGCCGCGAGGCACCACGGACCACCAGCGCGGCCGATTTCGACCTCGCCCTGAACGACATGGACGCCCAGGCCGCCGACATGCTGTTGTCCAACGGCGACGCGGGCAACGGACGGTTGCAGACCCCGTACGAGAAGGCGGTCGGTTTCTACGGCGACGCCCGGCGCGCGATCGGCCACGACCTGCGTATGCTCGCCGTCGCGGCGCAGGGCGACCGGGCCGACGAGAAGACGGTGGAGTCGCTCACGGACGACTTCGCCGAGTACCAGGAGCTGATCGGCCGGGCCCTGGAGAACGACGGTCACCGCGGCGGCAAGCCGGCCGCGCTCGTCGACTACCGCCGTGCCACGGACCTGCTGCAGCAGCGACTGCTCCCCGGTGCAAGGAAGTTGGTGTCCTCCAACGACGCGGCGTTCGACGCGGAGTACACCTCGGCCCGCTCCACCCTCTCCGCCCAGCTCGTCGCCGTCCTCGTCCTCGGTGTCGTCCTGCTCGTCGTGCTCGGCGTCCTGCAGCGGTACCTGGCCCGTCGCTTCCGGCGCATCCTGAACCCGGGGTGCTGGCCGCGACCGTTTGCACCCTGCTCGCGGTGATCCTCGGCGCACAACTGCTGTCCGCCACCGCCGACCACCTGCGCACCGCCCGGCGCGACGCCTTCGACTCCGTCGTCGCCCTCTCCCGCGCCCGCGCCATCGCCTACGACGCCAATGCCGACGAGAGCCGCTATCTGCTCGACCCGGCGCGGCGCGACCAGTACGCCGCTTCTTTCCTGGCCAAGTCCCAGGAGCTGTACGGCCTGAAGGGCGCCACCTTGTCGACGTACGACTCGGAACTCGCCACCACGTGGCAGGCGTACGAGGCGGACCACGGCGATCTGCGCTTCACCGGCGAGTTCCGGCGCGAGCTCGACAACGTCACCTTCCCCGGGGAACGGGCCGCGGCCGAGCAGACGGTGCAGGCGTACGCCGTCTACCAGCGCGACGACCGAAAGATCCGCGCGTTGCTGGCGGCGGGGAAGGACCGCGAGGCGGTGGAGTTCTGCATGGACTGGAAGCCGAGCACTTCCAACGCCCACTTCGGGGCGTGGATGGGCGCCCTCGACAAGGTGACGGACATCAACCGCGCCCACTTCACGGCGTCCGTCGACCAGGGCCGCTCGGCGGTGACCGGGCTGCTTCCCTGGGCGGGCGGCTTGTCGCTCGCGGCAATGATGCTGACCGGGCTCGGACTGCGGCCCCGGCTGGCGGAGTTCCGGTGACGGCAGGGGCGCGGCTCAGGCGTCCGCCAGGCGGGCCTCCTCCAGATCCAGGGACCGCTGGAGCCGGCGGCGCGTGGTGTCGCTGATCCGGTGTTCGTCGTACAGCCGCTGGAGTTCGGCGGTCTCCACGGCGATGAGGTCGCGGCGCAGCTGGCGGTGGACCAGGTCTGCGGACTCGCTGGGAGGAGGGCTGCCGTTGCCGTCGGCGAGGCGGCCGTGGGCGTCGTCGAGGCGGGAGTCGAGGGCGCGGCGGAGCCGGTCGAGGACGCTGTCCGGTACGGCCTCCAGCTCCGCGAGCTCTTCCAGACGGGCGAGTCCGGCGTGGGCGAGGTGGGAGCGGGCCTCGGCCTCTTCGCGGTCGGTGTGATCCGGTTCGAGGGCGATGCCGGAGCGGCGGACGACGGGTGCGAGGGTGAAGCCCTGGCCGACGAGGGTGACGACCACCACCGACGTGGTCAGCACCAGAACCAGGGGGCGGTCCGCCAGGGCGGCGCCGCTCTTCGTCGTCTCCGGGATGGACAGCGCGGCGGCCAGCGGCATGACGCCGCGGGTGCCCGCCCAGGTCAGAACGAGGGGGAGCCGCCAGTTCAAGCGCTGTATGCCGCCCTTGCGCTGCACCACCGCCGACAGGGGCGCCAGCCACAGCAGCCGTACGGCGATCAGCGTGACGGCGACGGCGAGGGCATAGAGCGGCCACGCCCGGTCGCCGTCGGCCAGGACGCGTACCTGAGCCGGCAGCGCCAGGCCGATCAGCGAGAAGACCACGCTCTCCAGCAGGAACACCACCGTGCCGTACACGGCGTGCAGCTGAATGCGTATGCGGGCGTTGGTGAGCCGGTCGCCGCGCCCGCCCAGCACTACGCCCGCGACCACGACGGAGGTGACGCCGGAGGTGTGCGCCGCCTCGGCCAGGACATAGGCCGCGTACGGCGTGACCAGCGAGATCACCGTCTCCAGGACCGGGTCCTCGGTGTGCCGCCGGATCAGCGCCACCACGCCGGCCACCGCCGCGCCGATGAGCGTGCCGCCGCCCGCGAGCACCAGGAACTCGCCGCCTGCCGCACCCCAGTCGTCGGCCGCGGCGGCCACCGCGATGCTCACCGCCACCCGGACGAGCACCAGCGAGGTCGCGTCGTTGAACAGGCTCTCCGCCTGGACGAGGACCTGCACTCTCGGCGGCAGCGCCAGGCGCCGGCCGAGCGCGGTGACGGCCACCGGGTCGGTACTGGCCAGGACCGCGCCCAGCACGAACGCCATCTGCCAGGACAGGGGTGTCACCAGTGAGGCCACCCAGCCGACCGCAACGGCCGACGCCAGCACCAGGCCGATGGAGAGGATCCCGACCGGCTTCCACACCGCGCGCAGCTCGCGCCAGGGCATGTCCTCGGCGCTGGCGTACAGCAGCGGCGGCAGGACGACCAGCCCGATGATCTCCGGGCTGATCTCGATCCGCGGGGTGCCCGGCAGCAGCGCCGCGGCCAGGCCGGCGACGACGAGCAGGGAGGGTGCGGGGATTCGCCACCGGCGGGCGAAGGTCGCCACGACGGTGGCGAGTATGACCAGAGCGAGAACCGTCCCCACGCCGCGCATGCCGTCCCCCAGGGTCTTGAGCGGAGCCGCCCTGGCTCCCCGCCGACCAGACTTCCCGGCACACCGCCGTCACCCTATCCCGGCCACAGCGTCAAAACAGTGTCCAGGTCCCGTGACCGGCGCCGAGGAAGCGCTGACAGCGCCCCGCGGGGGACCGGAAAGGGCTTCCGTGGGAGCAGTGACGCGTCTCCTTCGGGAGTTGAGCCAGTGAGC
>CBFHCJ010000012.1:0-28870 GCA_965654005.1 uncultured Streptomyces sp.
GATCCGGCCAGGGGGATCAGCACGATCTGCGAGGCGCCGTGGTCGTGCTCGGGCATGACGGCGCCCGCTGGCAGCTCGATATGGAGGACGGCGACCTGGTCGGAGGTTTCCGCGCTGGTCAGGAGTGCCGCGGTCGGACCCCCGGGCACGGGCGCGCGGCGGCGGGGGGAGGCGGCGATCTCGGTGACGTGCATGATGTTCCTTCCTCGGTATGCGGGCCATACGGCGCGGGGAGCGGAGCGGGCTGAGCGGCCACGGCACGGTCCCGGCAGGCCAGGCGGGGATGCCGGGCTCGGCGAACGGCCCCAGCGCTGCGGTGGCTTCCGGCGCCCTCACTCCCCCTGAGGCGGAAGAGCGGCGATCAGCGGATGATCACGCTCGATCAATCCCAGCTTGGCCGCCCCGCCAGGCGACCCGAGCACGTCGAAGAACTCCACGTTCGCCCGGGTGTACTCCCGCCACTCGGCCGGCACGTCCTCCTCGTAGAAGATCGCCTCGACCGGGCAGACCGGCTCACACGCCCCGCAGTCCACGCACTCGTCCGGGTGGATGTACAGCGACCGCTGCCCCTCGTAGATGCAGTCGACCGGGCATTCCTCGACGCACGCCTTGTCCTTCACGTCCACACAAGGCTGCGCGATCACGTAGGTCATCGGCGCACCTCCCTCCCATCGGCAGAGGTTTACAGCACCAAGTTTCTACGAATAATACATGTAATAACTGACTACGTTCGTTCGGGGCGAGACAGGAGAAGGGGCAGAGCCATGACGCTGACGTCCGAGGTCGTCATCCAGGCCGCGAAGACCACCCCCGCCGCCAAGGCGCGGAGCGTTATCCGCACCGGCCAACAGCGACTGCTCGCCGCGCTGCGGCCGAAGGTCGCACTGCTGACCGAACTGGAACTGGGTGCCGACGCCCGGGAGGCCGCCCTTGCGACCCTGACCGACTTCTGTACCGGCCCGGTACGCCGCCACCTGAACGCCACCGACCAGGCCCTGTACGCCCCCGCGGCAGGCTTCCCGGAAACCCGCCTGCTCATCCAGGCCCTGCGTACCGCCGCGAGCGTCCTCGACCAGGACATCGACGCCCTCACCCGCACCGACGACGCGCTCCGAGTGAAGGCCATCGCCCGGAGCATCGAAGCGCACCTGACCACGCACCTCACGGTGGAGCAGACCGTGCTCCTGCCCGCCCTCGCCGCCCTGCCCGACGGCCAACTCGCCACCCTCGCCGCGGACTTCACGACCCTCCTCGACGACCCAGCCGTCCTGGACGTCACCGGCACCCCCCACGGCCGGCGCCGCCTGTACGTCCTGGCCCGCTACTCGCGCCTGGCCCGCGGCGAAGCCTTCACCCTCATCGACGATCACGACCCTGAAATCCTGCGCCATGAGTTCCAAGCCACCCACCCCGGCACCTTCACCTGGGACTACCTCCGAACCGGCCCCCTGCGGTGGCAGATCCGCATCGGACGAGTCGCCCCTGATGACTGATCCGCCCACCACCGCGAACGGCACCGACAGCCGGCCGTCCGACGGCACTCGGGGCACCCCCGCGCCGCGTCTGCTGTGCGACACGCGGGCCCTCACCGTCCTCGCCGCGGCACCGGCCGGCGAACTGTGGAGACTGTCCGCGCCCGGACGCGAACTCGACGCCGGCATCACCCGCCTGCTGCCCGGGCAACGCGTGAACACCCACGCCGAAGCGGACCCGGACGTTCTCCTGCTGATCCTCGCCGGGGACGCCACTCTCCCCACCCCGCACGGACCGCGACATCTGGCAGAGGGAACGCTGGTGTGGCTGCCGCACGGGTCCACGGCCGACCTCACCGCAGGCGAAAACGGCCTGTCCTGCCTCACGGTCCGCCGACGCCCTACCGATGCACCGACCCGCTGCACCCAGCACAGCGCGCCACGGCAACGGCCCGGCACGTCCCCAGCCCCACCGGGCGACACGACGCAGCCTGACTGGCCCAAGTGGCTCTGCTGACAAGGGACTTGTCCACTCGACTGACGGCCGGAAGGGGACTAACCGCCGGGCCGAGGGCGAAGCGACGGGGCATGTTGCGGCTGCCGTGGCGACGCGGCAACCAGCGGTGAGCAACTCGACGGAGTCCTGAATCCGCATGCCAATGCCGCGACTGCGCGATCACTGACACCACGTGGATACTCATCGGCGCCGCCGACCGCGCAGAATTTTTATGACGCTACATGTAATAATTGAGGTGGGTGTTCGCGAGCGTTCCCGCCCCAGCCGCAGGAGGAGAGAGGATCACGCATGCCACCCGCCGCAGAGGTGTTCATCCAGGCAACCGACACCGACCCGGATGTCCAGGCCCGGGCTGTCATCGCGGAATCCCACCGGCAACTGCAGGAACGGCTGGCCGCGCTCACCGAGCCCCACGAGGAGTTCGCCACCGCGTTCACCGAACACCTGCACCGCCTCTTGACGGCCACGGAGCAGGCGCTGTACGCCGCCGCGTCCGGCGCGGCCGAGACCCGGCTGCTGGTCCGGGCGCTGCGCTGCGCGGCCGACACGATCGGCCGGCACGCCGACTCCCTGACCGCCGCAACCGACCGTGCTGAACGCGCCGGAGCAGCCCGGATCCTCGCGGGCATGCTCACCGTCCATCTCGGCACGGAGAGCGCCGTGCTGCTGCCCGCCCTGGCGTCGCTGCCGGGAGTCGATCTGTCCGCCCTCGTCGGCGACTTCACCACCGTCCTTCAGGGCGGCCGACTGGAAGATCCGGCGGTCGTCGACGTCCGCGAGATCCCGCACGGCCAGCGACACCCACGCATCTTCACCCGCTTTGCCCGACTGGCGACCGGGGAGTCCTTCGTCCTGGTCAACAACCACGACCCCAAGCCGCTGCGCCGAGAGTTCGAGGCCACCCACCCCAGCCGCTTCACCTGGGAGTACGTCGAGTCGGGGCCCGAGCAGTGGCAGATCCGCATCACACGGGTGGACGGCGATGCCTGAGTCACAGACCGCCGGGCAGCCCGAGGAGGCGGCCGTGGCACGCATGCTGTGCGACGTCCGGGCCCTCACCAGCACTCTCCCCGAACCCGCCGGCGTCCCGTGGAAACTGGCCGAGTCCGGACGTCAGCTCGACGCCAACCTGATCCGGCTGCCCGCCGGGGAACACATCGCCACCCACGCCGAACCCGACCTGGATGTCCTGCTCCTCGTCATCACCGGCGACGGCGTGATGGACACCCCCGAAGGTGCGCTGCCACTGGCCGAAGGAGTGCTCCTGTGGCTGCCGCACGGCTCGACACGCAGCATCACCGCAGGCTCCCAGGGCCTGGCCTACGTGACGGTGCACCGCCGCCGCCCCGGCATGCAGATCCGCCGCCGCTCCGATCTCGCCCCGGTAGCGGCGCAGCCCGACAGTCCATGACACCAGCGCGCCCGCGAGAGAGTGAGCGATGCAGCTCATCGAACAGGCGATCGAGGAGCTCCAGGATCACCGGGGAGAGGAAGGTGTGAACATGGCCTGGCTTGCCGACCGGCTGCTGTACTTCGTCGATCTGAACCCGAGTTCGAGATCCCCATCGACCGCCTAGCGACCTGGCTGGCCCGGCTCGACGAACCCGAAGACGAATGACGGGGACAGCGGAAAGCGGACGACAGATTTTCCCTCGTTTCTACGATGCACATTGGGTAAAATTGGTGAAATGAGTGAGCAGACGTTGCATGATCCGGCCGGCCCTCCCGCCGTGGGCGAGAGCCGGGCCCATGTACTCGACGTCCTGCGCGCCACGCCCGAAGCAGTGGGCGTACGGGAGATCGCCGCACAGACGGGCCTGCACTCCAACACCGCCCGCTTCCACCTCGACGCGCTGGTCAAGGAGGGGCTCGTCGAGAGCAGTACCGAGGGGCGCGGTCGACCGGGCAGGCCCCGCACCGTCTACCGCGCCGTCGCCTCCTCCCAGGTACCGGCAGGCCGCCGCAGCTATCAACTGCTCGCCCAGATGCTCACCGGCCTCATCACCGAAGCGCTGCCGCAACCCTCGCAGGCCGCGGTCAACGCCGGGGAGGCATGGGGCCACTACCTCGCCGACACCCCCTCGCCCGCCCAGCGCATCGACAGCGAGGAGGCCATCCGGCGGCTGACCCAAGTGCTCACCGACGTCGGCTTCGCCCCCGGCCCGGCCGAAAACCGGCCGGAGCCGGTCATCCCGCTGCGCCACTGCCCGTTTAGGGAAATCGCGGACGAGCACCGCGACGTCGTGTGCTCCCTGCACCTGGGCCTCATGCGCGGAGCCCTGCAGGAAGTACGCGCTCCCCTGGGCGTCGACCGGCTGGAGCCGTTCGTCGAGCCCTCGCTGTGTCTGGCCCACCTCGCACCTGCAGAACAGCACCGGGCAGATCACACTGCCTGAGCAACGACGCTGACGACTTGTCTCCGTTCACCTCGTGATCTTCTTGCCCGCGGTCACGTCGGCTGTGAATTCGCGAGGTAGTCGGCTCAACCCGTCGCCGAAGCCGTTCCGAAGGCACCCGACACGCGGTGTGGTTCCTCGTCAACCGACGCACGTGCCGGTCCATCCGGGGAAACCGACGGAGCGGGGGCGCCAGGATGTTCGCCACCTGCCTGGGACTCGCGATCAGCCTCGCGGGAGGCATGTGGGTGCAGCCTCCGGGCGCGACGCGAGACGACTCCGCGCGAGTCGGGGTACATCACTGTCTCCCACGAAGCCGCCGCGATGCAGGGCATATCCACGTTGGCCCTCCCGCCCGGCAGTATCACTTCCGTCGGGGCGCCGGGTGTCTGGCCGGGCGGTCCTGCGCGCTTGCCGGCGGGCGAGCGGGACGATGCGGCCGGTGGGAAAGTAGAGCTATGGAGGCCGACGGTCGATCTGGGACCGGCCGGGCCGCACCAGCGCGCCGGACGGCTCGGGTGGACGGCTACGCGCCTCTGCGTGACTACGCGGTGATCGGTGACGGCCGGACCGTGGCCTTGATCGCGGCGGACGGTTCGGTCGACTGGCTGGGGCTGCCGGACCTGGATGCGCCGACGGTCTTCGCCGGTGTTCTGGACGCCTGTCGTGGTGGCCGGTTTCAGCTGGAGCCCGAGGAGCCGTATCAGGTGACGCGCAGGTACCTGCCTGGCACGAACGTATTGGAGACGACCTTCCGGACGGAGCGGGGGACGGCAAGGGTCACGGACGCGCTCTCGCTGGACGACGACCTGGCGCTCGCTCCGATGCGGGAGCTGTTGCGAAAGCTCGACGGTGTGGCGGGCACCGTGCCGATGCGCTGGAGCGTGCAGCCCCGGTACGGCTATGGCTCTCGCGCGCCGCGCATGGAATGGCGCCGGGGTATCCCGGTGGCCATCGATGGTGCCGATGCGCTGGCTGTGTGCGGCTGGGATGTCGGCCCGGTGGAGTGCCACGACGGTGACATCGTAGGCCGGTTCGACCTGCGCGAAGGCGCCGGCGCGTTGATCGCGGTGTCGTTCGCCCACCAGGAGCCGCTCGTTCTGCCGGCCCGCAGCGAGTGCGAGGCGAGGATGGAGCGCACGTGCCAGGCTTGGTGCCGCTGGGCTGGCTCACGGGAGTACTCCGGGCCCTGGCGGGAGGCGGTCTCGCGCAGTGCGCTCGCATTGAAGCTGCTCGTCTTCGCCCAGTCCGGCGCGGTCGCCGCCGCGGGGACCTGTTCCCTGCCGGAGTACATATCTGGCGAACGTAACTGGGACTACCGGTTCTCCTGGATCCGGGACTCGGCCTTCGCTCTGGATGCGTTCCTGCAACTCGGGTGCCCCGCTGAGGCACATGCCTACTTCTGGTGGCTGATGCACGCCTCCCAGCTCACCCACCCGCGGCTGCGGGTCCTCTACCGGCTGGACGGCGGAACCCCGGCCCGCGAACGGTTTCTTCCACTGGCGGGCTACCGGGGCTCGGTTCCGGTGCGGACCGGTAATGCGGCCGCCGAGCAGATCCAGTTGGACACCTACGGCGAGTTGCTGCATACCGGTTGGCTGTATGCCGGTGCGACGGGGCGGCTGGACGCGGACATGGCCCGCAGGCTGGCGGAGTTGGCTGACTTCGTCTGCGCCGGCTGGCGGCGGCCCGACTCCGGAATCTGGGAGGTCCGCAGCACGCCCCTGCACTTCACACAGTCCAAGATGATGTGCTGGGTGGCGCTCGACCGGGCCGTCGATCTGGCGCAACGGCGCCTGATCCCCGGTCGACACGCGCCTCGCTGGCGGGCCGCCCGCCTGGAGATCCACCACTTCATCGAGAACCAGTGCTTCTCAGAGCGCGACGGCTGCTACGTACGGTCTGCCGGAAGCGAGGACCTGGACGCCGCCGTGCTGCTCGGTCTGCTGTACGGCTACGACGGCGCCCCACCGCGCCTGCACGCCACGGTGGACGCCATCGATCGCAGACTGCGCAGCGGCCCGTATGTGGCCAGGTACTCCGGCGAAGACGGCATCCAAGGCAGCGAGGGGGCGTTCGTGGCCTGCTCGTTCTGGCTGGCGGAGTCCCTGGCACGGACCGGTCGGGTTGAGCGTGCCGCCACCTTGATGGACGACCTGGTCGCGCTGGCCAATGACATCGGCCTCTACAGCGAGGAGATCGACCCGGCCGACGGCGCATTCCTCGGCAACCTCCCCCAGGCGCTGAGCCATCTGGCACTGATCAGCGCGGCCACCGCCATCGACGCCGCCCTGAGCGGGGCAGCCCGATGAACCCGGCAGGTATCGCCGCAGGCGGGTTCATCGGAACGCTCGTTCTGACCACCGCGCTGCGCGCTGCCACTGCCCTGGGCGTGACACGTATGGATCTGCCGTTTCTGCTCGGCACGGTGGTGACCGTCGACCGCACCCGTGCGAAGGCGCTCGGGTACCTGATGCACTTCGTAAACGGGCAGATCTTCGCCTTCGTCTACTATGCCGTCTTCCTCGCCATCCATCACGCCGGCTGGTGGCTGGGCGCGCTGTTCGGCCTGCTCCACGGACTCTTCGCCGTCACGGCGCTGGTCAATACCCTGCTGCCGCTCGTTCACCCCCGCATGGGCAGCCCCCTGACCAGCGCTCCAGATGTGGCCCTGCTCGAGCCTCCCGGGTTTCTGATGCTCAACTACGGCCCGAGGACACCGGCCGTCTCCGTGTTGACTCACATCGCCTACGGGGCTCTGATCGGCGGCTTCGCCTCGCTCGCCGGTTGAGGCACCACGAGAAACCGGCCCACCGTGCGAGAGCGCCGTGCCGTGGCCGTCGTCGAGAGGCTTCCACCACCCCTGCCGTACCGAGCGGCAGGCGTGGGTGGCCTGTAGCGTACGGAGAGAATCTTCCCTGGAAAGCCGAGGCGTCAGCGGGCAGGAATTGGGGGCCTCCATGGGATCAGACGCAGCCTCGATACCCGGCGCCGGCGAGCCGGCGGACGCCGCACGGGCTGATCCGCAGGGGGCGGATCGCGGACCCCTGCTCGCATCGGTGGTGATGTTCGTATCCGACCTCGAGCGGTCGGTGGAGTTCTACCGCGAACTGCTGAAGATGAGGGTCACGGTCCGCACCCCTACCGCCGCGCTGCTCGTCGGCTCCAACGACATGCAGGTGTACGTGCGTCGGATGGGCAGGGTCACTCACGCTCTGGGCGGCATTGGCGTTCAGTACGTGATCTGGTCTGCGGACAGCCTTGATGATCTGCACCGGTGTGAGCGGACGCTCAAGGAGCGCTCTGCCCACACCTCGTCCAGGGAGATGGCCGACGGTTTCACCGTGGTGGAGGGACGCGATCCGGACGATGTGCCTCTGGTAATCGCCTACCCTGGACCGAACAAGGCAGCGCGGCGTGAGATCATGGCGCGCATCTACAGTTGGTGAGCGTCAACCCGGCCACTCTGCCCCGGGAGACATCAGGTCGCCACCCCGGCTGTTTGATCAGGTGCCCGCACCACGGATCACCAGGACGGGACAGGCCGCATGGGTCACGCAGTGCTGACTGACCGAGCCGAGCAGGACACCGGCAAATCCGCCGTGCCCGCGGCTGCCGACCACGAGTAGTTCCGCGCCCCGAGAAAAATCCACCAGGACACCCGCAGGGTGCCCCTTTCGTACGTGCGGGCGCACCCCTACATGCCCACCGTGAGGCAGGGCCAACTCAAGCGTGTCGGCAAGCCTCTCCTTGGCGATCTTTTCGATGTTCCACTCCTCCGGCGGCCTCGGCACCCAGCCGTACGTAGCGGGGAATTCCCATGCGATCACAGCCTCCACGACTGCATCGAAGCCCTTGGCGTGCCCCACTGCCCAGCGCAACGCAGCCATCGACGACTCCGACCCATCTACACCGACCACGATCCGCCGGTCGGATCCCTCTGGCATCTCGCGCATATAGGCCACCTCTCTTTCAAAGGTCAACCGCCTACTTGCCGAGTATGGACGCCTTGCCGTGCGGAGACGCGGTCCGGGAAGAATCGTTCCGCGATGTCGAAATCGATGTCCGCCGCTCGATGAGCCGTATCCAGGCAAGTCCCTACATTTCTTACCATGATGCGATGAGCGCGTATGTCTTTGATGTCGCTACGGGACGGTTCAACATGTGCCGTGATCACTCGAGCCATACGTCAGTCGCTGGTGAGCTGGTCCAGCGGTAGGTCGGGGTCGGCGAGCTGGGCGCGGTCGATACGGTCGCCGGAGCGGATCATGCGCTGGATCGTCTCGTTGACGTCCCAGATGTTGACGTTCATTCCTGCCAGCACGCGTCCGTCCGCCATCCAGAACGCGATGAACTCGCGCAGGGACAGGTCGCCGCGTACGACTACGTCGTCGTATCCGCTGGGCTCGGCGTAGCCGGCGTACTCCATGCCCAGGTCGTACTGGTCGGTGAAGATGTACGGGATGCGGTCGTAGATCGCCCGCTCGCCCATCATGGAGCGGGCGGCTGTCCCGGGCTGGTGGAGGGCATTGGCCCAGTGCTCCACGCGGATATGCCTTTGCAGCATGCGGTGATAGGTATTGGCCACGTCGCCGGCGGCGTAGATGTGCGGGTCGGAGCTGCGCAGGGAGGCGTCGACCACGACTCCGTTGTCGATCTGCAGGCCGGAGTCGGTGGCCAGTTGGGTGTTGGGGGTGGCGCCGATGCCGACCACGACGGCGTCCGCGTCGACGCGGGTGCCGTCGGCAAGCAGAACTCCCGCGGCTTTTCCGCCGGCGCCGACGATCTCGGTGACCTGCACGCCGAGCCGCAGGTCCACGCCGTGCTCATGGTGGAGGTCGGCGAAGACGGGAGCGATCTCGGGGCCCAGGACGCGCAGCAGCGGAAGTGCGTCTGTCTCC
The DNA here is from genome assembly GCA_965654005.1 of uncultured Streptomyces sp. Lineage (GTDB taxonomy): Bacteria > Actinomycetota > Actinomycetes > Streptomycetales > Streptomycetaceae > Streptomyces. The sequence continues at coordinate 9,287 of CBFHCJ010000012.1, forward strand.
AGGACGGTCACCTTCACTCCGGCGTCCCGGGCCGCAGCAGCCACTTCCAGGCCGATCCATCCTCCCCCGACGAAGACCATGTGCGAGGAGGTTTCGAACGTGCGGTGGATGCGCTCGCAGTCCCCGACGCGGCGCAGGTAGAGCACGCCGTCGAGGTCGGCGCCGGGAACCCGAAGCCGACGGGGGGAGGCGCCGGTGGCGAGCAGTAGCCTGTCGTATCCGATGCGCTCGCCGCTGGAGAGGAAAACCGTCCGCTGGTGGCGGTCGATCGCGGTGACGGTGGTTTCCAGCAGGAGATCGATGTCCTGTTCGGCGTACCACTGCGGCGGGTGGACGAAGATCGTCTCACGGTCTTGTTTGCCCTGTAGATACCCCTTCGACAGAGGCGGACGCTCATACGGTGGATCCGGCTCGTCCCCGATCAGTACGATCCGGCCGTCGAAACCGTTCCCGCGGAGGGCTTCGGCGGCTTTGGCGCCGGCCAGGCCGGCTCCGACGATCACGAACGTGACCTGTGTCAGTTTCATCAGGGATGCTCCCTGCTCTCGGCTGCTGCGGGACCGCACGCTGTCGGGGTTGCCAGACCATTTCGGGATCCGTAGGAGGTGGCAGGTGATGGTCGTGCATCAGGATGGTTCTGCTGGCATCCCGGACGGCACGACCACGACAGGGAGGTGTGCGTGATGCACGACCTCGGTGCTGGTGGAGCCCAGGGTGAGGCGTCCCCACGCTCCCGAGCCTCTGCTGCCCACGACCAAGAGACAGGCATCCGCACTCGCGTCGAGCAGGACTTGCGAGGGACGTCCCGGCTCCACCTTGATCTCTACCTCGACAGGGGCACCCCCCAACTCCTGCATGGCTTCTTCCACGGCATGGGCAATGGCCTCATACGTGGCGTCGCGTATCTGTGTGTCCAGGTCGTAGGAATCCGGCACGGTCAGCCATCCGAAACTGCTTGCCCTGGAGGCGGTGAAATCGTACGCACAAACGGCACGCAGGCTGGTATTGCGCAACTGTGCCTCGTGCAGGGCGAAGCGCATGGCGAGTCCGGAGACGTCTGAGCCATCGGTTCCCACAACGATCGGTGCATGCCCCGTGAACTGCGTCATGGACATCTTCCATTTCGGTCGGCACTGCGGAATCAGGTGACTCTGCGGACGACCAGCGCGGTGATGTCGTCCCGTTGGCTTCCGCCGGTGTAACGGCGCAAGTCGTCGGCCAGGTCGCGGGCCACGTCCCACGGAGACACATCCGCCCAGGCCCGGAGTTGTTCTTCGAGGGGATAAAACCCGCCTGCTCTGTCGCGTGCCTCGGTGACGCCGTCGCTGCAGAGCAGGAGTGTCGCGCCGGGCGGGAAGGCGAACCAGTCGACGGTCCTGGGCTCCGCTGAGAGGTCCGCCAGACCGAGCGGCACGCCTGGTTCGCCCGTGGGAGCGGTGGTGACGGGTCCCCCGTCCAGGAGGTACAGCGGAAGGTGGCCGCAGCTGAGGGCCTGCGTTGCCTCCGATCCGTCGATGCCGAGAATGAGAGCAGTGACGAATCGTTCGGGCTCGCCGGTCTGCGCCGCGAAGGCGTTGTGGAGGCCGACTGCCGTCTCCAGGGCGTCCGCGACAGCGGTGAGCGTTGGCTCACGCTGAGCAGTCTCACGAAACGCGCCGAGGACAGCGAAGGCGGCGGCCACCGCGGGCAAGCCCTTGCCCTGAACGTCACCGATGAGCAGACGCGTCCCGTACGGCGAGGCCACCGCCTCGTAGATGTCACCGCCCACCAGCAGGTCCTCCTCCACCGGAAGACATACTCCGTCGACGATCACCCGATCGGTGAGCACAGGCAAGGGGCGCAGCATCTGGCGCTGAAGCGCGGCAGCGCCGGATCGCATCCGCCGGGATTCCTCCTCCCGTCTGATCCGTTTATGGCAGGTCAGCACGCACAGCATGCCGAGAACAAAGGCCAGCACCATCACGATGACCTGGTCGCCGAGTGAGGGAAACGGCCGGTAGACCAGTACGGCGGCGACAACCAGGATCACCCACACGACCGCGTAAACCGTCTCGCGCAGCGTGCCCACGGCAGCCGTAAGAGCGGGCAAGATGATCATGAGGGGGATCAGTCTCACCGTGCTGTCACTGATGGCCAGCTCCAGAAGCACGATGGGGATGGTCAGCGCCACCACTGACATCAACGCGGCGCCAGGCACGTGCGCAATACGCTCTCGCGATGTGTTCCGTCCCCCGCGCTTCGTGGAAAGCGCGTCCATGAGGTGAGGCCACACCCGCCAACGGGACACCTTTCCACCGTCCCGCCGACATCCCGTCCACGCAAGTTCCGCTGTCGGGCTGTCCTGCCAGAAGCAGGACAGCTCACCACCCGGCAGGGGACATGCCGGGCGTGCTCCGTGATGGGACCGTGGGAAAGGGGGGAGGTCGCCGTCGGCCGTGATCCGTACCATCCGTTCACTCGCTGTCCACGGTCATATCGTCGCGGAAGGAGTGCCCGTCATGCCGCGATACCTCAGGGACTGCTTCCGACGATCGTCCTCGCCGTGGCCACGGGCGTGTGGGAGCTGGCCTCGTCGGGGAGGCGGTGGCCAGAAGACCGCAGCCGAGTCCGGACCCGCCGTGCGGAGCAGGAAGCCAGCGCACGCCGTCGGCCACGCATCGGTGTGCTCTGCGGACAGCGTGCCGTGACGGATCCCGCGACACTGCTGACGTTCGGTCACGGCCTTGCCACACGAGAGCCACTGGCCGCCCTGCTTCACGGTGCTGGTGTAGAGGCAGTCGTCGACGTGCGGACCGCTCCGGGCAGCCGGCGCAACCCGGACGTGGGCAGGGAAGCGCTCCGCGAGTGGCTGCCTGCGCAGGGAATCGACTACCGGTGGGAGAAACGGCTGGGCGGCTTTCGCAAGGTGGAGCACGACTCGCCCGATGTCTTCTGGGAGAACGGCTCCTTCCGGGGGTACGCGGGTTACACACGCCATCCGGATTTCCTCTCGGCCATGGATGACGTGCTGCGGCAGGCGGCCGCCGTCCGGACGGCGGTCATGTGCGCGGAGACCCTGTGGTGGCGCTGCCATCGGCGGATCATCGCCGACTTTGCCGTCATGGCTCTGCATGCCCGTGTGCTGCACCTGGGACACGACGGGCGGCTCAGCGAGCACCGTCCAACGACAGGCGCACGTCTGCGTGGTGACGGACTCCTCGTTTACGACCGCGTGTGATCGCGATAGGGACACCGAACGCTGGGCCCGGTCACACGGTGAGCATTTGACGCAGGAATTGGTTGTACGCCTTCCAGTCACAGCCGCTGTTCTGCCCGGCTTCGCAGCACGGCCTTGAGGACTTCGCCCACCATGAGGATGGCCGAGCCGACCGCCGCGCACACCAGCCATTGTCGGGAGGTCAGGTCCGTCGTGGTGAAGAACCCGTGCACCGCATCCATCTCGACCACCAGGGCCAGCAGAAGGATCACGGCACCGGTGGCGACGAGGGCGGAGGTGTTGGAGAGCGTCCCGCGGCTGAAAACACTTCGGGTGGAGTGGCGCACATTGAGCAGGTTGAACGCCTGGAAGAACACGAACGTCACGAACGCCATCGTGCCCGCGGTGCTCGGCTCGCCCAGTTCCGGTTCGGGTCCTGGAGCCAGCAGCAGCACGGCCAGGGTCCCGACTCCCATTACGACGCTGGACAGAAGGATCCGCTGCAGCCGCGGGCAGGTCAGGATGCGTTCGTGCGCCGGGCGCGGTGGCCTGCTCATCGCGTCCTGGCTGACGGGGTCGACGCCGAGCGACATCGCGGGCGGCCCGTCCATCACCAGGTTGACGAAGAGGATCTGCAGGGCGGTGAACGGCGCTCCGCCCGCGACACCGGTCAGCGAGGCGATCAGGAAGACGAGCACGAAGCCGAGGGCGGTCGACAGTTGAAACCGGGTGAATTTCACGATGTTGTCGTAGATGCCGCGGCCCTCGCGGACGGCGTTGACGATGGTCGCGAAGTTGTCGTCGGTGAGGACCATCGTCGCGGCTTCCTTGGTTACCTCCGTACCGCTGCGTCCCATGGCAACACCGATGTCGGCCTTGCGCAGCGCCGGTGCGTCGTTCACGCCGTCGCCGGTCATCGCGACCACGTCGCCCCGCGCCTGCAGCACGCGCACGATGCGGATCTTGTGGGCGGGCGAGACCCGGGCGACGACGCCCGTGTCGTCGAGGAGGCGGGCGAGGTCGCCGTCGTCGGGGAGCCGGTCGAGGTCGTCACCGCTGACGGCGCCGCCGGGGATGCCCAGTTCTGCGGCGATGGCTGCGGCTGTGACCGCATGGTCTCCGGTGATCATGCGAACCTGGATGCCCGCCTGACGGCACTCCGCGATCGCCTGCTTCGCCTCCGGGCGCGGGGGATCGACGATGCCCACCAGCGCGATCAGCGCGAGCCGGCCGAGCACGTCCTTGGGGTCCTCGGCCGCTTCGACGTCCCCGGCGGCGAAGTCCTCCGCTCCGACGGCGAGCACGCGCATGCCCTGCTGGGCGAGCGCCGCGTTGGCCTGGCCGTACCGCTCGCGTGCCGTATCGTCGAACGGCACGATGCCGTGGTCGCCGAAGTACCGGTCTGCCCTGCCCGCCAGCACGTCCGGGGCGCCCTTGACGAAGCACCGCACGACGTCCTCGTCCGTGTCGTTGGTCCAGCGATGGAACGTCGCCATGAACTTGTAGTCCGAGTCGAAGGGGACCTCCCGCATCCGGGGCCGTTCGGAGCGCAGCACCGAGACGTCGACGCCGCCCTTCTCCGCGAGCACCAAAAGCGCGCCCTCGGTGGGATCGCCGATCACTTCCCCATCGCGCAGTTCCGCGTCGGTGCACAGTGCCATCGCGATCAGTGCCTCGTCGATCGTGCCAGGCAGCGGCCGCCCGTCGGTCGTCCTGATGCGCCCGTCCGTGGAGTAACCCTCGCCCGAGACGGTGAATCGGCGGCCGGCGAGCAGCACCTCGCGGGCGGTCATCTGGTTGAGAGTCAGGGTGCCTGTCTTGTCGGTGCAGATCTGCGAGGTGCTGCCGAGCGTCTCGACCGACGCGAGCCGCTTGACGATGGCGCCGCGCGCGGCCATCCGGCCGGTGCCCATGGCGAGCGTGAAGGCGACGACGGCGGGCAGCCCTTCAGGGATGGCGGCGACCGCGAGTGAGACGGCGCTGATGAACAGGTCGCTGAAGTCCTGGCCGCGGACGAGTCCCAGGACGAAGACGACCACGACGACGGCGCCCGCGATGAGGGCCAGCGTGCGGCCGAGAGCCGTGATCTGCCGCTGCAGCGGGGTCGGCTCCGGCTCGGCCTCGTGCAGCATGTGGGCGATCCGGCCGGTCTCGGTGTGCATCCCGGTTGCGGCGACCACAACCTCTCCGCGGCCCCGGGTGACCGTCGTGTTCATGAACACGGCAGTGGTGCGGTCGCCGAGCGCCGCCCCCGGCTCTACCCGGGAACCCGCTGACTTCGCCACGGCCTGCGCCTCGCCGGTGAGCGAGGACTCCTGGATTTCCAGCGAGGTGGCCGACAGCAGCCGTCCGTCCGCGGGCACCCGGTCCCCGGCTTCCAGCACCACCACGTCCCCGGGCACGAGTTCAGCAGCGTCCAGACTCACCATCCGGCCATCACGCCGTACGGCCGCCGTCGTGACGAGCATCTTCTTGAGCGCTTCGAGCGATGCCTCTGCACGTGATTCCTGGACGAAGCCGATGGTCGCGTTGAGCAGCACCACCAGGGCGATGACGACCGGGGTCTCCCACTCCCGGGTTATCACCAGGCTGACCACGGCGGCGACCAGGAGGATGGCAATCAGCGGGTCCTTGAACTGCCGCAGAAACGCCCGCCATCGTGGCTCGCGCGGGGTTTCGGCGAGCCGGTTCGGACCGTGCAGCCCCAGGCGCTGGGCTGCCTCCGCCGAGGAGAGCCCGGCGGCCGTCTCAACGTCGAGGTGCTGCAGTGCCTCGGTGGGGGAAAGGGCGTACCAAGGCTGGTTCTCCGCTCCGTCGGGCATGGGTTCGGCCATCGGCTCATACTGCCCGGCGGCGGTCCTGGGTAGACGCCGCCACGCGGCCCCACGACGGGTACGCCGCAGGGGGGAGGCCACCCATACGCTCACCGGGGCGGTGAACCGGCCCGTGCAGAGGGCGCATTGCGGCTGCGGGGCTCCAGCGTGGCGCCCCCGTCTGCAGCAGCCGAGGCATCTCCCTGACTACCCAATACACGCACCAGCAAGAGGATCCCCTGACGCAGATTCCCTGACGCATCGCCCCGCCTGAGCCCGTTCCCGCATGGAGGGATGATGATGCCGGCGGCGGAGGCCGACTCCGGCGACGGTGGTCGGGTGCTGCGCTGGTGCGTGAGCACGTTGGCGAGGGGACAGGTTGGGTCAGGTGCCGTCCGGGCGGAGAGGGACCACGTTGCCCGAGGCAGTTTCGTTTTGGCTGGTGGGTTTCCGGAGGATGAGGACGGCGGTCGCGAGGACCATCTGCTCCGCTCGGCGCCGGGATGCGGCCTCGGCGGCCCGAGACTCCTTGAGGGCTTCCTTCAGGCGGACGACTTCCTTGCGGAGTCGCTTTTCGACTTCCGGCGTTTGGTGCGTCTCTGCGCGTACTCGCGCGTAGAACTCCTCCTTGAGGTCGGCGTGTCGCTTGTGCAGAGCCATGCGGTGAACATCGGCTTCTGCAGCGAGGGCGACCGCGGTGAGGCTGCCGTTGGAACGGGTGGGCCGGCCGGCCAGTAGGCGGTCCATGGCCGCGCGGATGCGGGAGCGCTCGTCCTCGTGCTGCTGGTTCATGCGCGGGTCTCCTGGGCGGTGTGTGCGGCGGCTTCGTGAGCGTCGGCGAGGCCGCGGACACGGTCCGCGGTGAGGCGGAGCCTGTCTCCAAGGGGCTGGGGCAGGTGAGTTGCCTTCGCGTCGAGCCGATCGGCGTGTTCTCGTGCCGCCTCCGCGTGGCTGTCGGTGCGGACCGCGTTGCCGCAGCCGTGCTGGCAAGCGAACTGGTTGGGCGCTGTCGCCCCGGGATCAGGGTCGCAAAGCGCCGTGTCGCGCTTGAAAGCGCAGATCAGGAACGCTTCCGGGTTGTCGAAGAGCACGAGTCCGTCGCGCGCGAGGAACTTGGCGGCGGCCTTCGGGGTGGTCAGAGCTCCTTCGAAGCGGGGCACGCGCACTGCGCGCCGCCCGCGACAGCGGCCAGCCCGCCCCCATCGGCGAAGCCGCCAGAGTCCTGGCGATCGCCATGCGCCGCTCCGGCCGCGGCCGGGCCGCCGTCGACCTCCTCACCCGCACCGCCACCTCCCTCGACACCGAACACCAACGTCCCACCGCTCCCACTCTGACCGTACGGACCAGCCTGCTGCTCACCGCCGCTTACAGCGCCGCCGTAACCGGCGACCGCACCACGGCGCTCACCCTGGCCGACGAAGCCGAGCAGTCCACCCGCCGCCTGCCAGCCGACTCAGACACCGGCCTGTTCACGGTCGACGCCACCCCCCAGCAGTGCGCCCTTTACCGCATCGGCATCCACAACGCCCTCGGCACCCCAGACGAAGGAATCGCCTACGCGCGATCCTGCGACCCGGCCCGGCTGCCCACCCCGGAACGACGGGCCCGGTACTACACCGACACCGCCCGCATGTGGCACCAACTCGGCGACCCCCGCCGCACCTTCACCGCGCTGCGCGGCATCGAGCACAACGCTCCCGAAGAGGCCCGCCGACCTGCGGTCCGAACCCTCACAGCTGAACTGACCGACTCCTCCGTCAGCCTCCCCGGACTGAGGGAGTACGCGGAACGAACAGGCGCTCACCAATAACCGCCGCCACCCTGTTCACCTGAGCCAGGCACGCCCGGCGCCAGCCTTCCCACTTCCCGGGCTCAGTGGAGCGACATCGGCTGGTTCATGGAGATCTTCGACTGAGGTCGAATCGTTGACGAGCAGTATGTGCCGCTGCGAAACGAAAATGTCCAAGAGGCACTACGGCTGATTGATGGTGAGACGTGGCAGTCCGCCTCGGTCGGCTCTGCCCGCCATCGCCGTCCTCGTTCCAGTTCGGACTCGTACAGATCATGCAGGGGCTGCAGGGTGCCGGCGGCCCGTCAGTGCCGCGAAGAGTGCGGCTCCTTTTGTGTGCTGCTCGGAGGCGAGCTTGGGGTCGAACCACGGGACATTGACACACTTCGGCTGCCGTCGCCCAGGCCCGTGATCAACGGTCGCGGCACCTCAACGACGGCGCCCGGTGCGGAGCCGGATATCGATCGAGTCCTGGACGGAGCAGCGCGGCGCCGCATCATTCTTCGAGGCGTTGCAGTCGTACTGCGCGGTTGTCGCCGTGGGTGGCGAGGCCGTCGGTAATGCGCTGGAGAGCCGCTCTGCTCGTGGGGGGAAGGCTGGGCAAGGCGTGCAGGGTCTCCAACCACTGCGGGAGTCCCCAGGAGCGTGAGGCGATGGCGGCGTACTGCCCGTCGATCAGTTCGTTGATCCATTGCAGTCCGGTGGTGGCTTGCCAGGGCGGTGGGGCGGTCTCGATCAGGCCAAGAAGTGCGTCGACGGCCTCAGGGGTGGCTCGGGCGGTGGGTATCCACCGAGCGATGAGAAGAGAGAGGGATTGAGGGCTGATCCAGTCGCGGCCTGCTGCAGCCAGGCTGATGGCGGGGTCGTGGTCTGTGATGTCCGGCTGCGGGCGGGGGATGAGGCCAGCGACGGCCTCGCGGACCCAGTGGCTGTCGGTGCTGGGGCCGACGCCAACGTCAATCGTGTCGAGGACCGTTTGCATCACGGATGGCCAGACGCACGGCAGAGTACGGCGCAGGCTGGTGTCGTAGGTGCACAGCAGCGACAGATCGGTAAGGAGCTCAGCCAGGGCCTGGGCGTGGGCGGTAAATGCCTGGAGATGGTCGTTGAGAGGATCGCAGGTCCCGTCGCCAGCCAGGGTGAGAAGTACCCGGGCGATCTGGCGGCGGCATTTGGTGAATGTGGCGGCGTCGTACCCTTTGGCTGCCCAGTGGACTGTGCCTGTGCGGTGCGCGTCCCAGAGCGCGTCGAGAAGCCGCTGCGCGCGCGGGGCGATGCAGCACTGCGCGCGCACAGCATCAGCGGCGGCGGTGATCGGTCCGGCGAGCCGGTTGACCAGAAGCTGGTCGGCCGTCGCTGTTCGCAGTGCGCGAGGGAACGGGCCGGTGAGCGGTTCGATGGCGCGCTGCTGCAGGTCTGGGTCCCACGGGCCGAGCCGGCATTCGCGCAGCCCGGCCTCGACCGCATCCCAAGCTATCTGGTGCCTGCATCGGCCGCGGACAGATCCGTTACCGCGCAGAGCGGTCGGCCAGAAGCGGAGCTGTGGCAGCCATCGCCTTCCTTGATGTGGGTGGGCGTCGCAGGGGGCCCTCCAGACACGGGCCAGACCCAGGGGGAGGGCAGATCGCACCTCGTCGAACAGGCTGGTCGCGCAGCGGGTCAAGGCCTGTTCGAGGGCGTTGGAGTCGATTCGTGCCGTGGCGAAGGCGGGCAGCAGCAGGAGCGGCACAGCGATGGCGGCTGAGCGGTCGGCGCCCATGGGGTACAGGCTCGACATGGCAGCGTACTCGTCCTGGTGCGGGTGCAGGGCGGCGTCGAGCACCAGGTTGGCGGCCCAGTCGATGACATCTTCGGCAAAGTCGATGTGTCCGTCGGCATGCGCAACCATGGCCGCTGCAGCGGTTCCCACCATGGGGTCCATGGGGTACAACGAGCCCTGCGCGGGCGGATCGGCGGCGAGAGTCCGGGCCAGTTCCAGATCTGGGGCGAGGGTGTCGAGCGGGGCTGACCTGTCTTCGTTGACGGCGTACGTCATCAGCAGCCGGGTCGCTTGCTGGCCTCGTGCAAGTTCTGCATTCTCGGCGGCGAGTCCTGCGACGACGTCGGGGGGCGGTTCGTAGCGCAGGCCGTTACGGCCGTCGCCCAGTTCGACGAAGTGATAATTATGTGCCTGCAGTCGGCCCGCCCACCCTTTGATCATCGTAAGGGTGCTGCTCTCAGCGCCGATCTGCTCCCCAAACACCTCGTCACCGGCGTGGCGCAGCAGTTCGTCCCCGAGACCGTGGAGGACGGTGAGCCGCTCCTGGTTTCCGGCGAGAAGGGCCGTGACCGTCATCTGTGTGGACACTTCGAGGAAGCTGAGGCGGCGTCTGTCGCGGCCGGTGACATCGGCTGGGTCTGGGCCTTGGACGTGGAGGTTGTCCTCAGCCAGGGCACGGAGGGTCTCCAGATGCCAGATTTCCGGCCGGATCAGCCAGCAGTCCAGCTCCGTGCCAGCACGCTCCAGGTGGCGTACCAGCAGGCCGACGACGAGACCGGGCATGGCCAGGTTCCCGCAGCCGCGCAGCAGCAGCCCGGTGACCTTGCTCAGCGGCAGACCGAACGTCTCGATCAGATGATCGGCGAACATTTCGACGGCGAGGAGCGCGCTCATGCACGGGTACGGGCCGACGCTGGTGCCGCGGTACCAGGACCATACGTGCTCATCGCCGACGCACAGCCGACGACCGGTTCCGGGAAGATCGAGTTCCAGTCCCTCCGACCCCCGTTGCTCATAGGAGGCAAGGCGCCCGACACGCGTCGCGGCAGCGTGGTCCAGCAGACGGTGGATCATCTGGAGGGTCTCGGTCGGCTTGACGGCGAGGAGAGGGAAAAACGGGCCGAAGTCCCACCTCGCCATCGGGCCGAAGGCCCCGGACCTCCGGGTGTGTCCGCGTACTCCCTCGTCCAACGGGTCGGACTGGGAGTACCAGGGGTCTCCAGTGCGGGGCCTTTTGATGTAGTACGCCTCGGTCAGCGACAGCAGCAGCTCTGGGCGGGTACGCGACATCGACCGTGCGACATGCCCCGACTCGACGGCAGATGCCAGGAAGCCGCCGCCGTCTTCGGCGAGGGCGTGTAGGAAGCCTTCCGCTCGGGTGTCCAGGTCCGCACCGAGCATCGCGATCGCCTCGACGGCGAACTCGTCGTGTTGTGCCGGCTCGGCATCCAGGAGTACATCGCGGACCTGCTGGCGAAGCGGAAGTGCCTCGGCGTTTGCAGCGGCCAGGCCGCGGAGCCAGGCCAGCGCCAGTTTACGTACCAAGGAAGCGATCCCGGGCGATGTGTAGGGGCCGTCCCCGTTGCCCGGGTAGAGGCCGGTGCCGTAGGTGAGTTCCACGAGGGGCGCCAGGATCACTGGGTCACCGACTCCGTGGCGGCTGTGCCCGTCCAGGGCCAGGCGGAGCAGCAGGGCCAGCCGGTCTGGGGGCTCTTCGGTGAGGGCGGGCCAGGCGGCGGTCAGGGCCTCGGCAGCCGAGCCGAGGGTGAGCAGAGCCTCGATGGGAAGTTCGCCCCACCGGTCACCGTGGTCGACCGCGAGGGCGTCGAAGACCTGTTGGAGGCGGTGTCGCGCCGGCTCGCTGTCCGAACGGGCGTTGGCGAGTGTCGCCTGGCAGGCCAAGCGCACCGCGCGCAGTGTCCACCGCGGGGCACCGGCGGCTTCCAGTAGCTCCCAGCCATCGGTGAGCAGAAGATGCGCGACCGCGAGGTCGCGCACGAGGTCGCTGGCGAAATCGTCGGCGGGCCTCCATGCACGGTGCGGGCCAGCGGGGAGCAGGAGCCCGTCCGAGCGTAGCGATGGCAGCGCCGCCGGATTCGGTGCCGCAAGAGGCGTGGAGTCGGGCAGCAGACGTCGGCGGGCTAGAGCGACCATCGCCTGCTCCCTGTCGTCGGGCGATGGGCCGCCCGCAGGTGCGTCTTCGCCGCGGCGGACCAGCTGGCTCCAGACCGCGGCGAACACGTCCGCCTCCGAGAGCGCGCCGTCAGGTAGCTCCTGCGTGGCGTCGGACCGCAGCAGCAGATCGACCAGTCCCGGCCGACCCAGCAGCCAGGCCGCGCGCGGCTGTTGCCCGAAGCGGGCCACGGCGGGGAACGTCTGGGTCAGTTCCTCTGTCTCGGCATGAGTCAGCCGTGGTACCTCGTGCTCGATGGGCCGTGAGCCGGAAAGGGCCAGTTCTATGGTTTCGGCGGCCTGTCGCAGGGTGTCTGACACCGCCCGTGCCGCGTCGGTCCGGGTCACCGCGGCCACCCCGAATCCAGCTCGCAGAGCGGCAGCCGCCAGGTCCGTGAGCAGTTGCCCGCGGCCTTCCAGCACTGCTTCCGCGCCGTCGATGACCAGCAGCCGAACCGGGATGGCTTCCGCCTCTTGAAGGACTTGGCTCAGAGGTGCGCCGAGTTCGGATTCCACGGCGGTCATGGAGGAAGGCAGGTCCCGCAGGCCAACGCACGCCACGGTGGCATCGGCCTGCCTCAGGCCCTCCACTGCGCGCAAGGTGAGTGCGGACTTACCGACGTCCGGCTCGCCGAGGATGACCAGCGTGCCGGGCCCGGAGGCGGCTTCGGTGAGTCTCTGCACCAGGTCATGGCGGGCGCTGCCGCGGTCGAGTTCAAGGTGGCTGTGCGTGTCGGTCAGACGCGGGCGGGTGTGGTCACGCAGCATCCCGGCGTACCGGTCAAGGATCTTCCAGGCGGGGCTGGACGGCGGGGCCACGTCCGGCAGGTCTTCCGGGGTCAGGCTGCATCCCAGCGTCGCCTCCAGCTGTCCGAGTTCGTGTGCGGAGAGCTGTCTGGCCCAGCGGTCGACTCTGTGCGCGGCGAGGCGGCCGGGGCCGTCGGCGAGGTGGTGTTTGCCAATGATGCCGATGATTCTGCCGCTGCTGAACACGGCAGCGCCCGACATTCCTTCCCAAGGGGAGGTCTGCGGGTCCGGGGACGCGGCGGGTGGGGTGACGGTCAGGTCGAGAGTGCCTTCGCGCCGGTTGGAGAGCGCCGCGCAGGTGGCGTTGATGTGTTCGGAGTCCCTGTAGCGCGTGCCATCTTCGCCATTACGGAGTTTGAAACGCGGGAATCCGGTGGCGCTGCAGTGCAGTTCGACATCGCGCTCGTCGACCCGGGCGAAGGTGGAGGGGGTGAGATGCCCTATATCCCTGTCGGTGCCCGGGAGGGTGAGGACGGCGGTGTCGATCGCCGGGTGTGCCCATTCCACCCTTGCTTCGGCTGTCCGCTCGCCGGGCTGGTCGGCGTCGAAGCGGACCCGGATACCGGCAGCGTCCGCGACGACGTGAGCTGCGGTCAGTACCTTGCCAGCCGATACGAGGTAGCCGGAACCACGGCGGCCCCGGCCGTCCGGCAGAGTGATGAGAATCTCCGCCACGCGTTCGGCTCGCAGCCCGGCCATGCCCACCATGTCGCGGTCAACGTTCGCCGTCGGCCTCATCTCCCGCGATCAGGACAGCCCGCTGCGTCCCGTCCGGCGCCACCAGCTTCGGCTGCAGAGTAAGACTGATCCGGTGCGTCTCCGACGTGGCGGATTTACCGCTCGCGTTCGCCTCGACAACCCAGAATCGGACCTTCCCTCCCGCCCCGGCCTCACGGTCCACCGCCACGCTCGCCTCGACCTCCACCGGGCCAAGCTCGAACCGGACCGGACCAGCCGCGCCGTCCGCCATCGCGGTGTTCAGCTCCTGCCGCAACTGCCGGATCATCTCGGACAGTTCGATCACGCTCTACTCCTCGCCACCGCGCCAGTGCCGCAAAGCATAGCGGCGACTTAGCCCGAGCAGGGTCGGCCTACCGGGGATGAGACCGAGGCCGAACGCGCCTGGCCCGGAAGGACGCTGGTAAATCTGAGGGCGCCCCGGGCCTGGGCGGCGGCCTTTGTCGATGCGCCGTCCGTCGCGGTCGTGGGAGTCGATCTTCTGGATCGTCATGTGGAGATCGGGCTCGGCGACCGGCGTGATGAAGTCCTGGTAGCGGGCCAGGACTTCGCGGAAACGGGCGAGGTACGCCAGCACTTGCGGCTGATTGTGCGGCAGCCACAGCACGTGCGGCTTGATCCGGTCTTCGTCCGGCCCGTCCGCCGCCGTCCACAACCGCTCCGGGTTCAGGAAGCGTCTCACCGGCCACCCACCTCGGACGCGATCAGAGACGGTTCGAGGGTCGCCCAAGTGATCCGGTGGTCCGAACCGGCCAGCGCGAACTCGCTGTCCAGGACACCGTACTCAGTCAGGGCTGGGGCGACGGGACGGGTCGCCAGGATCAGGTCGATCCGGCGCTCGCCCCAGGGGTCGGGGTCGCCACGGCCGTCCTCCCAGTGCCCGACCGTGGGCTGCCACGGAGCGCCCAGATATGCCGCTGCATCGACCATGTAACCACCGCGCAGCAGGTTCTTCGTCTGCTGCCTGTCCGCCAGTTGTCTGCGGATGCGTCTGCCGATTCGGTCGGGCTGGACCTGGTATTCGAGATCGTCGTGGTGCTGTTTCAGGTACGGCTCGGTGTCGTAGTGCTTTCGGCGCCACTGCCACCATCGGCGTTGCCGCAGGGCCGCAGACAGGGCGTTGAAGTCGCCGACGATGAGGGCGGGCTTGACCCCTCCGGTGCGGCGCAGAAGGCCCTTGATACGCAGGGACTCCTCCGCGCGCCAGTTCGGGCGGAATGGATCACCGTGGTAGGAGAGGACGGTGAGGGGCTCCCCGGCTCCGATGTCGAAGGCAACGGTGGTCAGCCCGTGCCAAAAGTCCGGGCTGCCCAGCGGACGGAAACTGCCCGGGACGACGTCCACCCTGTCGGGGTTCCACAAGAGGGCGGTGTACCAGGCGCGGTGCGCGTTGGCGGCCATCGCCACCCCATGCGGTCGGCCGGAGGTGGCGTTGATCGTGGCGGTCAGTCCGCAGTCCGCAGCGAACGCGAAGATCGTCTCGGCGGCCTGGACATCCCACTGGTCATGAGGCGTGGCGGACTCGTCGACCACGACTTCCTGAAGGCCGAGGAGGTCGGGGGCCAGCTCGCGGACCGCAGCGACGCGTGCGTTCCAGGCGTCGGTGCCGAGGGCGTCGAGGCGGAGTTTGTAGGCGTTGTAGTTGCCTATCTTCAGCAACGCGAATGTCCCTTCACAGACGGTGAGTTTGCCTGGGCTGGCTCATCAGGAAGCAGGTGGCGGCGGTGTGATCGGGCGTCCGTCTTCCAGTACCACCGCGCCGTCGGTGTCGCGCGCGTGGAGAGCAGCCAGGGCGCGGCGGGCGTTGCCAGGCGCCATCAGGGCAAGGAGGTCGGCGGGGCGACGAAGTCGACGCCTTCGATCTCGCCTTGGCGCGGGCGGATTGCGGCGATCTGTTCGCTGTCCCACGTACCGCCGTCGAAGACGTAGATGATCTCGCCGGGGAAGCGTGTGGCGGGGTCGAAGTGTGGTGGACGGGATCCACTCCACAGCCAGGGCCCGGCTGATCGGCAGGTGGACGCCGAGTTCTTCCAGGACCTCGCGAGCAGCGGTCCTGGGTGGGGGCTTCCTCGGCGTCCACTCCGCCGCCGGGCAGGAGCCGTGTCGTGCGGTAGGTGACGCGCTGGAGCAGGATGCGGCCGGCTGTGTCGGTGATGAGCACGGACACGCCGGTCCACAGGGTGGATCGGGAGGCCCCGTACGCGGCGGCCGACATCGCGGTGCCGTGCGGCGCGGGGTCGCTGGGCGGTGGAGAGGTCATGCGGGCTCCGAATCTTCGAGAGGCGCCCGGACGTGGCGTGATGCCAGCGCAGTTGTGGCGGTATCGGCTGGTGGCGCGGGGTTCGGCCGGGGCGGGTCAGGGCGTTGGGTGGTTCCAGGTGAAGACGAGCCGGGTGTGCGGCTTGTCCAGGAGGTGGCCTGGGTGCAGGTCGTCGTTGGTGCGGGTTGCTGGGTAGACGGTGAGATGGGGGCTGGTGGTGCGGGCGTGGCGGTCCCAGGCGGTGACGAGGCCGGTGAGGGTGTCGGAGAGTGTGTCGGCGTGGGGGCCGTAGGCGTGGATGCCGAACTCCCACAGGCCGGTGTCAGAGCTGTCGGCGGTGTCGGTGAGTTTGCGGGTCAGCAGGTGGGCGAGGGAGTCGTCGCGGACGAGGGTGGCGGCGTCCCAGCCCTGGGGGCGGGTCAGGAGGCCGGTGTCGAGGTCCGGGTCGACGGCGAGGCGGGCGAAGCCCTCGTTGACGTGGGTGGCCAGCCACAGCATGAGCATGTCGAAGGGCACGTGGCCGGGGATCGTGACGCCGGTCCAGCATTCGGTGCGGGGCATGGCGAGGGCGGCTTCGAGGCGGCTGGTGTCGGTGGGGGTGCCGTCGGCGAAGCGGACGGTGACCTCGCCGCCGCGCAGTCGGACGGTGTGGTCCGGGCGGTGGCCGGGGCCCTGGAGGGGGACGAAGCCGCACACCGTGTAGCTGTCCGCGACCAGCACGCCGTTGCGCTTGGTGAAGGGGATGGACCAGGTGTAGCCGTGGATGCGCAGCGGGACGACGAGCCGGCCGCCCTCGGCGAGGCAGTCGGTCCAGGCGGGCGGGATGTCACGGGCCTCGACCGTGACGATCACGCCGTGGACGCTGCCGGGCGGGGTGAGCATGGCGGGGGCCTGTTCTCCGTCGCCGAGGTGGACGCGGACATGCTGGTATCCGGTGTCGTCGAGGAAGCGCCGGGTGCGGTCGGTGACAAAGGGGTCGATGTCGATGCTCGTCACGCTGCCGTGCGAGCCGACGAGTTCCTGGGCGAGGGCCGCGTTGGGGCCGGAGCCGATCTCGATCACGGTGTCGCCAGCCGCTAGGCGGGCGTCGCGGAGCATGACGGCCTGCAGCCAGGGGGCCGAGACGCTGCTGGTGGCCTGCCCGCCGGGGGTGCGTTTGGTGACGGGCGCCTTCATGGGGTCGTAGGCGTCGTCCAAGGTGATGCCGGGCAGGAAGCGGTGGCGGGGAACGTGCCGGAACGCAGATTCGATCGCGCTACCCGCGTCGAGATAGCCGTCGCTGATCATCCGGTCGGCCATCGTCTGCCGCAACTCGTCGGCTTTGGCGGCCTGTTCGGCGGGCTCCGGGGTTTCGGCGGCCGTGATCGGATAGCGGCGCGCGGGTGGCAGGCCGGGCAGCAGTCCGGGCCAGACGGTGTCGATGACGTGCGCGCTCGGCGTGAAGAGCGGCAGGGCCAGGTGGGGCAGGTCGGTGGGCTCCATCCACTCCCACCGCCGGATCAAGTCCGGTTCGCGGACGGACGGTTTGCCGCTGAAGGCGGTGACGCGGACGGCGGCCGTCATCCGGGGGACGCCGTGGACGGAGTCCATCAGCAGGGCCAGCAGCCGCGCATCTTCCAGGCGAGCGGTCAGCCCGGTCTCCTCCTTCAGCTCCCGCAGGGCCGCGGCGAGGAAGTCCTCGTCGGCGTCATTCTTGCCGCCGGGCAATTCCCAGACTGCTCGCTGGGCCGACCAGCCGAGCAGGATCCGCCCCCTCGGGTCGGTGACGACGACTCCGGCCCCTGTCAGGGCATGCGGGGTGGGCCGCCCTTTCCCGGCGCACCGGACCGGAAGCTGGCTCGGGTCGCGCAGGATGAGGAACGCGAGGCCGTCGGCGTCGTGGCGGTCGGCGGTCTTCCAGTCCGCGCACAGCAGACCGATCTCCTCCTCGTCGAGGGCGATGTCGCGCTTGCCGTCCGGTACGGCGGAGGGAACGGGCGTGATGACGCACAGGGTGCCGCCGGGGCGCAGGCGTTCGCGCAGCCGGTTCGTCACGCGGGTGCGGTCACGGAGGAAAGCCCAGCCCAGACGGCAGGTGATCAGGTCGTATGCCGGGTGCGGCAGTTCGTCGGTGTCGTCGTGCTCGATGTCGAACAGCAGGTAGGTGACGGGCGTGTCGGGGGCGGTGTCGGCTTGGGCGCGGGTGAGGGCGGCGGGGGCGTAGTCGATGGCGTCGACGGTGTAGCCGCTGTCGGCGAGGTGGCGGGCCAACTCCCCGAGCCCGCAGCCGACGTCGAGGGCGAGGGCGCCGTCCGGGGCGGGGGCGTGCTGGGCGAGCAGTCGGCGTTCAGAGTCACCGAGCTGGCGGAACGCGCCGCCGTCTGCGTAGTGCGTGTTCCACTCGTCGGACGTGGTGTAGGCCACCGGGAGGGCTCCTTGCCGGAGAGAAGGGACAGAGTCAGAGGAAGGTGTGGGTGCGCAGGGCGCGCAGGGTGCGCAGTCCGCGCTCCAGGAGTTCGGGGTCGTGGTGGGTGTGGCCGTAGGCGATGCCACTGACGGCGTCGAGGGCGGCCTCGCACCGCAGCCGCTCCTGCTCCTCGCCGGTCAGGGAGCGTCCATAACCGGTGAAGAACGCCTTCATCAGGTCCGGGCGGCCCAGCCAGGTGTCGGACAGCCGGACGAAATCGCGGACCGCAGGCCCGAGTTCACTGCGCTCGAAGTCGATCAGCCCGGCCCGCAGGCTGCCATCGCCGGCGGGTGCCAGGAGGATGTTGCGGGGCTGGAGGTCGCCGCGGGTCGGCACCCATGGCGCGGGCACCAGGGTGTCGCGGCGCGCGGCGAGGGCGAGGGCCAGCTCCTCGTCACCGGCGGCCAGCAGCGGGCGGGCGGCGTCCAGGTGGCGCTGCAGTTTGCCCGGCCCGGGCGGCGGGCCGGGCTGGCGGGTGCCGCCTGGTGGTAGCGGGCGGTGAGTTCCCCGACCTGCCGGTGGACGTCCCGCTCAACTTCGGCGGACAGCGTCTCGCCGTGCAGGGGGCGTCCGGCCAGTTCGGTGAGCACCACCGTGCGGTGTGCGCTCTCGGCGGCGACCAGGCGCGGCGCCCGCGCCCCGAGCGCGGGCACCCAGTGGCGCAGCGCGGCCACCTCCCGCCCGTGGAACCGCTCGTCCTGGTGCCGCTTGACGTACCAACCACCGCCGCGCCCCCCGGTGGCCCGCCAGACCTGGCTCTCCTCGCGGGGCCAGGAGCTGTCCGTCCACTGCGCGATCCGGCCGACCGCCTGCTCGGCGAAGACCCGCACCGCCTCCTCCGGAAGCGCCGCATCGCCGGGTGCGAGGGCGTTGGGGATCAACTGCAGGCGATCGACGGCGGGATCGTAGGCGATGGAGTCGCCGGGCTGCTGGAAGTGCACGGCCAGGCGGGCGCCGGCTCGGTAGGCGTCCAGCCCGGCCCGGCAATAGGCCACCATCGGCTTTGGCAGCGCCTCCCATCCGAACCAGTCCATCCCGTCACACAAGGCCGGTTCGGTGATCTCCGGCTCGCCCTGCCAGACCCCGACGACCAGGAACATCCCGATGCGGGCACTGCCCGCGGGGGCGCGGTGATGGACGGTGACGCCCGCCCGCACGTCCGCCCGCTCGGTCCGGATGCCGGTTTCTTCCAGCAGTTCGCGCCAGCCGCCGTCGATGACGTCCTCGTGCGGGCCGTCGAGATGCCCGGACGGCAGATGCCACATCCCGCTCGCATACACCTCACCGGCCCGCCGGGACAGCAGCACCTGCTGCCCCGTGGGGCCTTCACGCAGCAGGACCATGTGCACGTCGACCGGAACCTGGTAGCGCCCTGCGGCGCTCTGCCCGCTCACCTCGCGTCTCCGGGACGGCGCGCGAGCAGTACCGTGAAGTCCACCTGCTCGGTCACCTGCCCGCCGTCGGCGTACGTCTCCAGCAGCCGCGTGACCTCGGTCTCGAACGCGGCGTGCCGTTCGCCGAACAGCTCGGGGCTGGTGCCCGAGCTGGTGCGCAGGTATCCGAGCACCTGCCGCGGCGTCCAAGCCCGGGGGAAGCGGATCAGG